>JBLMXD010000205.1:0-4363 GCA_050257575.1 Alphaproteobacteria bacterium
GATTCACTTTGGTCGGCTGGCTCCATCTGAGGCCATGCGAACTCGAATTACGCCATTGACGCCGCCTGCCGCACTTAGCGGAATCTGGGGACTTCTGCTTTTGGCTTTCATTGTTGCTGCACTGTACTTTGGGCGAGCGGTATTGGTGCCAATCGCGCTGGCCACGTTGATCACATTCCTGCTATCCCGGCTGGTTGCCCGGCTGGAGCGTTGGATTGGGCGTGTGGCGGCTGTTTTGGTGACCGTGATTGCCGTGTTCGCAATCTTTGCCGGGGCCAGCTGGGTGATCGGTCGTCAAGTAATCGATCTCGCTGAGAAATTGCCTGATTACCAGGCAAACATTGTCCTTAAAATTCGATCGTTGAAGTTTCCCTCCGGCGGTCGGCTGGCGCGATTCTCAAACAGCGTTGATGTGCTGCAAAACGAGCTCGCGGCGCCCAGCCCTGCACCGGTCGGAGGAGCAAAGCCTGGTGATTCTTCAAGCAGAACAGCTCCGCCCGTCAGCAGTCCCATCCCAGTGAAGGTAATCGAAGGACGAAACGCGATCCCCCAACTTATGCAGGAGACGATCAGTGCAGCTCTCAGCCCCCTCGGCACCGCTGCGCTGGTGCTATTGCTCGTGATCTTCATGCTGCTCAAGAGGGAAGACATTCGCGGCAGATTAATTCGTCTTGTAGGGCAGGGACGTATCAGCACCACCACGCGCGCGATGGAAGACGCCGGGCGTCGTGTGTCGCGTTACCTCATTACCCAATTTCTGGTCAATACATGTTACGGCATTTGTGTTGCTACGGGATTGTATTTTATCGGGATTCCGAATGCTGCGTTGTGGGGATTGATCGCGGGAGTGCTGCGATTTGTCCCCTACGTCGGGCCGTGGGTCGGTGCCCTATTACCGGTCTTGCTCTCTTTTGCGATTTCCGCGAGCTGGTTTACGCCGCTCATGACGATCGGTTTGTTCGTCGTGCTGGAGGTGATCGTATCAAACTTCGTCGAACCCTGGGTCTATGGAGCGAATACAGGTGTCTCGCCGATTGCCTTGATCATTTCGGCCGTGTTTTGGACGTGGCTCTGGGGACCGGTTGGCCTGGTTCTTTCTAATCCGCTCACCGTATGCCTGGCGGTGATAGGACGACACGTTCCGCGGCTGGAGTTTCTCGCTATCTTGTTAAGCGAGGATCAACCGCTGGCGCCTCACGAGGAGTTCTACCATCGGCTTCTATCATTATCGATGGACAGCGCAGAGGAGTTTTCGGTCAAATATGCTGGAGCGGAATCATTGACCACCCTTTACAATAACGTCTTCATTCCGGCCATTGCGGCAGTGGAAATTGATGCGCACAACGGCTCCCTGACAGCCGAACAAAGAACATCTGCGTTACAGCGGATTCAGGAGATCGTAGACGATTCCCGCGGCTGGCAACATATGGGTAATCGCGATTCGGAAGAGAAAACGAATGAGGTTAATGGTGTTGTTCCTGCCACCGGCGTCCGCGTGGTATGTGTGCCTGCCAGTGCCTATCGCGACGAGCTCGCTGGTGAAATGCTTGTGCAACTGCTTCGCAACCAGGGATTCGAAGCCGAGAATTTGCCCGCGCGCCTTAAGCACCAGGAGTTGATCGACCGCATAGTGGAAATGCGCCCTGAATGCGTGTGTGTATCAGCGGCACCGCCGACAAGTGTCGCCCAGGCTCGCAACCTGGCTGCGACGGTACGCGAACATCTTGAGGATGTGATGATTCTGATCGGCATATGGACTGCCAGACTGGATGCGGAGAACGTCGCCGACAGGCTGCGTGCAGCTCATGTGAATGGGGTAGCCGATTCGTTAGGCGACGCCGTGGTTCGCATCTCAAAAATGACCGCGACGATCACTGACGAAATGCTGCCTGCGCCTACGCCGCTTAACGAGGAGGCCCGTCTCGCCGAGTTGAACGGACTGAGTTTGTTGGACACGCCTCCGGAACCAGACTTCGATCACGTTACGCAGCGCTTAACGAAACTTTTCAAGGCACCAATAGCACTGATCACTCTGATCGACCCCAAACGGCAATGGTTCAAATCTCAAACAGGTTTGCCGGCTGATCTTGCTGAGGCTCGCTACACCCCACGCGAGGTTTCCATTTGTGGTCATGTCATCGCCAATGACGAGGCGTTGATAGTCCGGGACCTGGCGCGAGATCCGCGCTTTGCAAACAATCCATTGGTCAAAGAGCGTGGTCTGCGATTTTACGCCGGCGTTCCGCTGCGTGGGCCTAACGGTTTTCCGGTAGGATCTCTCTGTATCCTCGACACCAAGCCGCGGACGATGACCGCACAGGAGCAGGATCTTCTCAAGATGATCGCAGAGGATGTGATGGAACAAATAAAGCGGCGTCCGGTTGCCGAGCGAGCAAACGGTAAGGAATCCGAAAAAGTTTAGACGCCATCTGGTTTCGTTTGTCACGAACAAAACCAGATCGTGTGTGCTCCGCGGAGTCGCGCGGGGACGATTAGAGCGGTTCGGAAAGAAGCCGCGAAACGCTGAGCAGACATCCGGAAGTACGCCGGGATCCGAAAAAATATCGACACCAAGCTATCCCTCCAGTCGGACTGGCGGGTGCGAAATTGAAGAATGATTGGGGAATGAAACTGTCAGTCGAAACCAAAGTAGCCGCTCTCATCGCAGTGGGTTTTCTTGCGGTGGGTGTCGGTGTCGTGGCCCAGACAGATGGTGCAGCCACCGCAAGCACGTCTGACAATTATGAACTTACGAGCAATCCCCGCGTCCACACAGACATGATCTCTCAGGAATACGATGGCTTGATTCCTGATCGGAGCAGGTCGGGAACCGGACCCCCTCAAGCGGCTCCTGTAAGTGTTGTGGACGGTGTGCCCGGTCTATGACACCTGCGAGCCGAATTCTCCGTCGCTGATGCGGGTGCGGATTTTCATTTTTGAGCGGACTTCTGCGGTCGAGCGGATTATTTGGCCGCGATCGGTCAGTGTAATGCTGTAGCCGCGACGCAAGGTCGCATCTGGTCCGAGGATGCGCAGCATTGCCTCGATGCGATGAAAGCGGTGGCGCGCGTTTTCGATCAATCGCTCGGGGCAAGCGGCCAGTCGTCTTTGCAAATCGACGAAATAATTGCGGCGCATCACGAACTCGCGGACGGGACTACGAGCCTGCAACACGCGAACAGCATGCAGAAGGCCACGTTTGTAACGGTCGATCTTGTGCGCAAGACAACGCTGTAAGATCTCGTTCGCGTGATCAAGGGTTTGTTGCGCTTCTCGTATGCGATCGAGCAACAGGCGGCCCAGTATCCGCGTGCAACGGTCGACCTGGCGCTGCAGATCGGTGATATCGGGAACAATCAGTTCCGCTGCAGCGCTCGGAGTGGGCGCGCGCAAGTCCGCGACAAAATCACAGATGGTGAAATCGATTTCGTGACCGACCGCCGATACGATTGGCACGGCCGAATGGGAGATTGCGCGCGCGACGATTTCTTCGTTGAACTCCCACAGATCTTCGATGCTGCCACCACCGCGCGTTACCACTATCAGATCGACGGGTGCAAATCGCTCGTTAGGCGTCGCGAGCTCGCGAATGGCGACGGCAATTTCCTGCGCCGCGCCGGTCCCTTGCACTCGCACCGGGCTGACCAGAATCTCCAACCACGGCGCGCGACGACGCAGCACATTCAGCATGTCACGCACCGCCGCCCCGCTCGGCGATGTGACGATGCCAATTCGCCGCGGAAATTTCGGCAACGCTCGCTTGCGTTCCGCGGCAAACAATCCTTCGGCCTCGAGTTTTCGCTTGAGGGCTTCGAATTTTGCCTGCAGTAGGCCGACGCCGCGCGGCTGAAGGATCCGCACGTTAAGTTGATATTGTCCGCGGGCTTCGAACACTGTGACAGTGCCGCAGGCCTGCACCAATGCTCCATCGGCGAGCGGTTCTCGCAACGGGGCCATCGTATCGCGCCAGATTACACAGCTGATCTGAGCACGCTGGTCTTTAAGCGTGAAGTACTGGTGGCCACTCGGGTGCAGTTTGTAATTTGAGATTTCGCCCTGTACCCAGATGGCGGTGAACTTCGTCTCAAGCGCGCCGCGAATACCTCTGGTTAATTCGCTTACGGTGAACACCTTCGCCGATGTTTGGAAGAAATCCGCTGTCAGTTGCATTCCAATCTTAAATTAACCACAGAGATACGGAGGGCGGAGAGTTTATTTTGTCGTGCGGGACGATTCCGTGGACTTTCGCAGCGGCGGACGAACCATGTTCGTTCTTGACTCTTTTGCATCGATGCATGGATGATCGCGCGCTTATGAATATTCGCATTTTGTTGCGTCTTATTCTTTGCGGAGTGCTTTTTGC
>JBLMXD010000206.1:0-6583 GCA_050257575.1 Alphaproteobacteria bacterium
TGCGCCTTGCCGATGAACGGGATCAGATGGTGCTCACATAACGAATACAGTTCAATGTCTTTGACGAGAATGATTTCGCTGGCTTCCGACTCAAAAAGCGCGTTGTTGATCAATTCTTCCAAACTCTGTCTGTAGCCGGCAGTCAAAAACTCGAATGCGCGCGCCGCGCGGCCTGGCGTTCTGCGTAAACCCTCTCGGCTTGGGTCTTCACCAATGGCTGCAAGTAAGCCGAGAAAGGATTGCTCCATACTTGCAATCCGAGCTGCGCCGCAACGTGGAATTCTGCTGATGCGGCGTTCAGCCGCTTCCAACTCGGTTTCGGTCTCGGAATTCCCGTCCCGCATCAAATTAACTTAGCTCGCCCGGTTATGCGGCTCAAGGAGCGGCCCGACCTCTAGTCCGCCGCATCGCGTTCTGAGAACGCGACCCATCTACTCGAGCCAGCTCTGTGGATATTTCTCGTCATCAAGCGCCACGGCCTGCTCAGTAAGCTCGAGTGTGTGCTCGGTGTCGAACATAACCGCCAACTCCTCCGTTCGCACGGCGTCCTTGCTGGCCATAATTGTGCCCGGATGCGGGCCGTGCGGAATACCGCGTGGATGCAACGTGATCGACGCCGGCTCGATCCCACGACGCGATCCGAAATTTCCGCGCACGTAAAACAGAACTTCGTCCGCTTCAACGTTGTCGTGCACCCACGGGATCTTGACCGCCTCCGGGCCCCAGTCGAGCAATCGCGGCGCGAAGGTGCAAACCACATAACCGCGGATCTCGAAGGTCTGATGAATTGGCGGCGGCTGGTGCACCGCACCAGTGATCGGCTCGAAATCCTGCGCATTGAAGGTAAAAGGATAAACGTAGCCGTCCCACCCGACGACATCGAAAGGATTGTGAGCCATCGTCACGACCGTCCAGCGCGGGCCATCCTTCACCAGGATTTCGGTGTCTTCTTCCTTATCGATCACGTTCAACTCGGTCGGTCCATGCAGGTCCCGCTCCGAATATGGCGCGCCCATTTTGATCTGGCCCTCGTGATTCAAGTAACGCCGCGGAATGCGAACCGGCCCGACAGATTCGAGAATCAGATAATCCTCTTCCTCTACGTTGTCCGGCTCGAGCTTGTAAGTGATCCCACGTGGAATCACGATGTAATCCTCGGCGCGATAGCGCTGTTTTCCGAAAACGGATTCAACGGTCCCGCCGCCTTTGAACACGAAGATGATCTCGTCGGCGCCGCCATTTTTGTAGAACTGGTATTTGCCGTTCGCCTTCTCAGGACGCGACCGATACGCCACCAGGTCCTGATTAAACAGGATCGGAATACGTCCCGTGTAGAGGTCACCTTTCCTTGGTATGTTCGCGGTCTTGAGGTGATGATGGCGCAACGGGCTGTCCGTGACCTTTTTCAGCTCCTCGCACTTCAGTAGTCTAACATTGCGAACCCGAGTGGGCGGCCGCAGGTGATAACAGATGGAGTAAGCTTCATCGAACCCCTGTGTCGTGAACACGTGTTCGTAATAGATTCCTTCGTTCTTGTAGCCGGGTCCCGCGCCATTGCGATGGAACCAGATGTGATGCTTCCGCGGCATCTCGCCAAGTTTTTGATAATACGGCATTAATCGATCCTCCTGTTTACAAATTGCCTCTTGCGGCCTGTTCGCGTTCGATGGCTTCGAAGAGTGCCTTGAAATTGCCTTTCCCGAAACTCTTCGCGCCTTTGCGCTGAATGATCTCAAAAAAGAGCGTCGGCCGATCTTCCACAGGCTTCGAAAAGATCTGAAGCAGGTAACCTTCGTCATCTCGATCGACGAGAATACCCAGCTCCCTCAACGCGTTGAGCTCTTCGTCAATATGACCGACACGATCGAGCAATGTGTCGTAATAAGTCGACGGCACTTTGAGGAACTCCAGCCCGCGTTGCTCTAGGGCGGTTACCGTCTCGATGATGTTGTTCGTGGCCATTGCGATGTGCTGAACACCTTCGCCATCGTAAAAGTCGAGGTATTCTTCCACCTGCGATTTCTTTTTGCCTTCAGCCGGTTCGTTGATCGGAAATTTCACGAACCCGTTGCCGTTGCTCATCACCTTGCTCATCAAGGCGGAGTATTCGGTGGAAATATCTTTGTCGTCGAAACTGAGAATGTTCCGGAAGCCCATAACCTCCTCGTAAAACTTCACCCACGGGTTCATCTGGTTCCATCCCACGTTGCCGACGCAATGATCGACGTACTGCAATCCAGTCTCCGGCTCACGAAACACCGGCTCCCACTTCACAAAACCTGGCATGAACGGCCCGGTATAGTCATCGCGTTCGACAAACACGTGCACCACTTCGCCATAAGTGTGAATTCCGCTGAGGGCGATTTTGCCGTGTTTGTCTGTTAAAGTCTTGGGCTCAAAATAACTTTTGCCGCCGCGCTTGGTAGTCTCTTTCCAGGCAGAGGTCGCGTCTTTCACCTTCAACGCAATCGCCTTCACGCCGTCGCCATGTTTGTGAATGTGATCAGCGATCGCGTGCTTCGCTCGAATCGGCGTGGTCAGGACAAAGGTGATCTTGTTCTGACGTACCACGTAACTGGCGCGTTCTCGCACGCCGGTTTCAGGTCCGCTGTACGCTACTGGCTGAAAACCAAGCGCACTCTGATAAAAATGCGCCGCTTGCTTGGCGTTACCGACGTAAAACTCGATGTGATCTGTCCCTTCCAGCGGCAAGAAATCATCCTGAACCGCCGGAGCTTTCTTGGATTTTGGAGCAGCGACTGTCGTTGGCATAATGACCTCCTAACTTTCTCGCGCTGAACGCGCATCTAAATATAGGATCGACAGCGGATGGTCGCAAGGATGCTCAGACAGACGTCGCAGTTCAGGTCCAGCACTACTACAACCGCGGCGGCAGGTGAATCGTGGCCATCATGCAGCGCGCACTCCCGCCACCAAGCTCGATCGTGGAGAGTTCAAGCGGAACCAGCCGCGCGTCGGCGCTCAATCTTTCGCGTTGTCTCTCAGTCAATGCTCCAGCGGCGCGGCCGGAAAGCACCAGCAGCTTCTCGCCGCCTCTGTTCTGTAGTTCAATGGCGTTGCCGGCGAAGTTCGCGATCTGATCTGCCGTTAACTCAACGACATCTCTTCCGGTCTTCTCCAATCGCGTTCGCACTTCTCGCCGCTCGGCTTTGTTCGGAATCATATCCAGACCAACCATCGCGAAGGCCGTACCGATGCACATCATCACATTGGTGTGATAGATCGGCTGACCATTAGGGCCAATGCTGGTGAAGGTGACCGGCTCGTAGCCGAAATCACTGGCGAAGCGTTGGATCACTTTTGAATTGGAACGATTTGAAAGCGACGCGTAGGCAATTTTGTGCAGGTGATCCAACACAAGACTGCCCGTGCCCTCCAGGTAGCGACCTTCTTCCTCGAACCTCGAGTAATCGATCACGTCTGTGACCCGATAGCGCTTACACAGTTCCTCGACGATATCCTGCCGACGCTCCTGACGCCGCAGGTTCGAATACATCGAAAAAAGGGCGATGCGCCCATCGTGATGTGTCGAGATCCAGTTGTTAGGGAAAACTGCGTCTGGCTTTTCCGGCTCGGTTGTGTCTTCGAAGACGTGCACGTTCACCCCAGCCCTACGCAGCGTCTCCACCGCTGCGTCGAATTCGTTTCTCGCAACGAGCGTTAGCGTATCCGGGCTGGGATCGGCATCACGCTGGAAGGCATTATCTGCGGCCGTTTCCGGATTCGGATAAAACCGGGCCGGCCGAATCATCAGCACCGAATCGGTGCTCTGTGCGGGCGCAGCACTTCGCGTCATTGACCACCCGTATTCTACCCTACTCGTCTGGGCGGCGCACCTGGCGGGACGCCCAAGCGAACTTGTGCTGTAGCAGTCCCCTGTCTTCCACTCGCTTCGCCATTTCGCGCGCGAGAGCGAAATCAGAGAAATTTCTTCGGGTCAGCCATTCGCCCAGAAGCGGCCCATTGGTCGTATAGCTGCCATCCGCGTTGCAGCAAGGCGGCGCCTTCATCGAACCGGTTCGTGCTGCCGAGGAGGACGACCATCAAGTGCCGTGGGTAAACCGTTTCCATGTGGCCGTTACGGACAACTTCGGATTCGCGGTCCGCATACAGAATCAAACACTGCCCGGACCGCGATGAAGTCCCGGTCTTGACGCCATCGATACCCATTTTGCCGAGAAGCTCGTTCGTGTTGCGAAGCACGTAATTGAGCTGCTGACCTCCGCGGTTGAACGAAATCTGGCGTTGTTTTTGCGACACATAGAAACGAAAACTCGGCTTGTTCATCGCGTATCGTGTGAGACGCGCCATATCTTCCGCAGTGGAATACGGCAGGGGCTTCACCTTGTAATCCATGCCATGCGGATTAACGAAACGTGTGCGCTCCATTTTCAACTGTTTGGCCAGCGCGTTCATCTGAGCAACGAACAGGTCGGCTGGCGTTAATTTCGCACCCGCTTCAATCGATCCCAGATGCGACCCAACCTGATAGGCCAGGGTGTAGGCGGCGACGTTATCGGATTGTACAAGCGCGGCATAAAGCAGATCACGCAAGGTGATGCTGTCACCAGGTTGAAAGCCGACGTTATTTTCGGTGATTCCTCGAAACGCCTCCTGCGGAATGGTCACCATCGCGTTAAGATCGCCAGATCTTTTCTCCGACCAGTCCAACACTACACATGCCGTGGCGATCTTGGTAAGGCTGCCCACCTGCAGCTTGTCCCGTGATTTCTGTTCTTCCAAAATGTAGCCTGTTTGGGCGTCAGCGATCAGGTACGCCTGCGCCGCAACCGCTGAGCGAACAAAGGACATCCCAGCAAGAAATGCTGCGAAAAAGATCAGAGATCGACGTCGTGAATGCATAAAATCACCTGGAACCGCAGCACCTTAATCAGTGCATTTTGATTCGCAAACGCTCACAGCAATTGGAGAGGCACACGCGGCAGCCGTTCAACCTCAATCGACCGTTTGCGCTGTTCTGGCGCGGCTGATCAACAGGCGCATGAGAAAATAAACAACAATCGCCGAAGGGATCGCCAGGAAGAGCGACCCGACCAATGCGGGCCAAAAGGTGGGCCATATCAGGCTTGAGAACACATGCCAGTGCAGTATGTCGCGCAAACCAAATTGCCGAAAATGCACACGGAGGGCAGGCGGATGTTGCAGAGCCCAACATCCGAATTGGTATTCAGCAACATAAATAGCCGGCATCGCCCAGATTAGGACATCGTGGAGCGTCACTGCAATCGCCGCGGCGATCTTGTTGCATCGGAAAACCCACGCTACGGCGATCGACAACAACGTTTTCAGCGGATACAGCGGCGTGAATCCAAAGAAAATTCCAATGGCAGATCCGAAAGCGATGGAGTGCGGCGTATCGGCGATGGTCATCAATGTCATGTGATGCTTGACTAACCAGCCCTTCAACCGTCCCAATGGTTTTGGGAATTGCCAGTCGGTACCGGACGCGCTTCGTTCGTTTGGCTCGTGCACGTCCGAAGATAGACCAAAACCGATTTGAATCTGCAAGCTGCTTTCGGGTTTACTTTCATCGAAATTAGCCGGGATTCGTTGCGCTTGCGGCGAAGGGCAGCCGTCGGTACAACCTAGACGCCAATGGACCGATCTGAAATGTCGCGACGCTACGCAATGAGCAGAGACCGGGGAGGCAAAGAGGGTCTCGATCTGCTCACTCGGGTCATGCTGCCCTCTGCTGAGACCTACACGGTCCGGGCTAAATGAGGCGGCACCGGACAAGGAGACAGTGATGAGCTTACCGAGAATTTCTCAGGTCTGGGGGAAACGCGCCGCTTAGAACAAATCCGGTGTTTCCACAGGTGTATCAACGATTTGGCCAAGCGCCTTGCGCAGACGAAGCGCCGCGCGCGGGGCGTAATCGAGATTGTTGTTGTTAAAGATCACGTGCAATTCGCGCGCTTCTCTTGCGAGCTTTCTGCTGCGTTCCGCAATCTCTCCGATTTCCTGCTTGTTGTAATCATAATCGAAACGTGCCGCCACGGTCTTTCCCGTGATATAAGCTTTTGCGTTCCGCCCATGCAGACGCAGGTAAGCAACATCGGGGTTTGTCACTTCGTCCAAATCCGATCGCATCACAGTGAAATGATCCGCCGCGGGGGCGTCCACGTTCACAAAAATCGCTTTGTTCCTCCGCACAAAATCAATCGTTGCCTGCAGTTGATCGCCGATCGCCCAATTTCGGTTTCGAAACTCGATCGCAAGCCTGTAGCCATTCAGCACCTCGATTAACGGCTGGAGTTCGCTTAGCTGACATTTTCGCGGCGAAAAAGCGGGTGAAAGTTGCAGGAGAAGGAGACCGAGCTTCCCGGCATCGCGAAAGATAGCCGTACCGCGTAGAAAAGTTTTGAGCAGCGCCTCTCGCAGCTCCGGTGTTGCTTTGACATTTCCTTTCGCGTCCGTCAGCACCCGGCGTTGCAAATCCGCCGGCAAAAGTTTCACCCGTGTTGAGTGAAACGAAAACAGCTGGTGCAATTTTACGTCGAACGTGAAACCATCCGGCGTTACAGCGCACCAGCGCTCGACC
>JBLMXD010000207.1:0-4478 GCA_050257575.1 Alphaproteobacteria bacterium
GTGTCCGTCACTGCCGGTATCGATAGCAGTTTCTGCAAAGCATCGATGGCGCGGCCGGGCTCTCCCAATTGAGCCGATACTCGGGCGATAGTCTCAATACCAGAAGGTCCACTGATTGCATCGTTCTCGATCGGGTTTGCAGCTATCGCCCGTTCGGCGAAAGCTAATGCCGCGGCTTTGTCACCAAGGCCCATGTTGGTCAGTGCGAGATCGGTAAGCACGTTAAAATTGTCTGGCTGTTCCTTCAGGAACAATTCCAGTTCGCTACGTGCCTGGCGCCAACTCTTCTGGGCAGCGACATGGTCGCCTGCGAGATCTTGTGCCCAGCCTAACCAATAACGCAGGTCGCTGTTGAAGTAACCCAACTCAGGATCAGGCTTCTTCAATATCTCCGTTAGCCGCGGGATGATTGCTGCAGGCCGGCGTTCCAGGATCGCTTGGTAAACTTGTGTTTCTAGAGTACCGGCATCGTCTGCGTTTGGATGTAGCGGAGCGAGAAGCGCCGCCGCTCGCGGGAGATCGGCCTGGGCTTGTGCGATACCTGCCTTGAACGCAACAATACGAACAGAGTCTGGTGTTATATTAAGAACCTCATCGAGCTTTAGCAGTGCCTCGGGGAGGCGACGAAGCCTCATTAACGATACTGCGTGTTGTGTGAGAAGGTTCGCATTACGCGGGTCGAGCCGTTCGGCCTCGTTGAAATACGTTTCGCTCTGCTCCCACTGGCCTCGCCTCCGTGTGACATAAGCCAATGATTCTGGAATGCGGCTATCATTGGGCAGCGCCTGGTGCGCCTGTTCAAAGTAACGTATCGCGGCGTCGTAGTCCTTCAGGCAACCGTAGTAGTAATAGCCCTTGGCTAGCAACGCCTCGCCCAGATTCGGCTCAAGAGATAAGGCGGTTTCGGCGGCTTGCTGTGCCTCTTCACGAAGAGCAACTGTGGGTTGAAGCGTCTTTGTGAGATAGCCGACCGAGTCCACCGATGACAGTAGTGCCCATGCAAGGGCAAACTTCGGATCTAACCGCACAGCTTCTCTGAGATACTTCTGTGCGCCAAGTGCGTTGGCGGTTGTGTTGGCAGGTTTCAGTGTGTAAGCGAGACCGCGGAGGTAGGCATCATAAGCCTGGGGATTGTCGGTTGGCTTGGCGGCTATAACCTGCTCTTCCTGGCCAGTCAGTTTCGCTCCTAAGTGATCTGCGATTGCTTTCGCCACCTCACTCTCAACGGAAAAGGGGTTGGTCAACTTGCGATCCAAGGTGTCGGCCCAAAGATGTGAATCATCGGCTGCTTTGATTAACTGCACGTTGACCCGCACTGCGTCGCCGATCTTTTGTACGCTTCCTTCCAAAATGTGCGCTACGCCGAGTTGCTTCGCGATGTCGCGCACGTTTCCCGACGAGCTCTTGTACTGCCGCGTTGAGGTGCGCGAAATCACCTTCAGATCAGCGACCTTGGATAAGCGGGTCAGGATCTCGTCCTGGATGGCTTCAGCAAAGTACGCATTGTCCGGATCGCGGCTGAGGTTTTCAAACGGCAATACCGCTATCGATTTCGCGGGCACAGTCGTCGTGTCCCGTGCAGCAGGCTCCTTTGCACCCTCAACGATGTCTTGAAAACGCGAATCACTCCGTAACGCATCGAACATTGGATCAAGTCGAAGAAGGGCAGGAGTCAGTGGTGCCCCAGGACCGAGGGCCCCGGAATAGGGAACAGACAAAAGTTCCTGCAAAGCGGCGATCGCGCGATCGGGTTCTCCTACGTTTGCTGCAACACGCGCGAGGTATTCAAGCCCAGCGGGCCCGCGTACTGCATCTTTCTGGACGGGCAGCGCAGCCATGGCGCGCTCGGAGAAATCCAGCGCAGCGGCCTTGTCACCGAGGCTCATTGCAGTTAGAGCGAGATCGCCAAGGAGGAGATGGTTTTCAGGTTGTTCTGTGAGGAAATGTTCCAGTTCTCGACGTGACTCTTGCCAGCTTTCCCTGGCAGCTTCATGGTCGCCGGTAACGTCTTGAGCCCAGCCCAGCCAAAACCTCAGTTCTCCTTTGTAAAAACCCAGCGCTGAGTCTGGGGTAGCTAGTAACTCTTTCAGCCGCGAAATGATGGGCGCGGGTCTGCGCTCCAGGATCGCTTGATAGGCTTGTGTCTCCAATGCGTTGGTGTCATCCGCTGCCGGTTGCAGCGAAATGAGGAGAGCTGCGGCCCGCGGAAGATCGCCCTCGGCTTGCGCGATCGCCCCCTTTTCCACGATCGTATCAATGTCGTCCGGTGTGATATTGAGGACCTGTTCAAGTTTTCGTAATGCTTCGGGGAAACGGCGACAGTCTTTGTAGGAGAGGGCATGCTGGGTAAGCACGGAAACGTTGCGTGGATCGAGCCGCTCGGCCTCATTAAAGTACCTCTCGCTCCGATCCCATTGTCCCTTGCGGCGGGTAACAGCAGCCAGCGCAAAAGGAATTTGATTGCTGTTGGGCATTAATTGGCGCGCCTGCTCGAAGTAACGCACAGCGGTATCGTAATCCTTCAGGCACGCATAATGATAGTAACCCATGGCCATCATGGCTTCGCCAAGATTGGGCTGAAGAGTGATAGCCGTTTCAGCCGCCTGCCGCGCGCTTTCGCGCAGGGAATCCGTCGGTTGCAGAGTCGCCGTGATATACCCGCGTGCTTGTACGAATGACAACAATGCCCAACTCAGTGCGAACTTTGGGTCCAGCCTAACCGCTTCTCGTAAATATTTCTGAGCGTTAGAAGCATTGCTGTTTGTGTTCGCCGTTTTCAGGCTGTAAGCCAGTCCACGCAGATAAGCGTCGTAAGCTTCCAGATTCTCAGTGGGCTTCGCAGCGATGAGCTGTTCTTCCTGGCCGGTGAGTTTCGCTCCCAACTGATCAGCAATGGTTTTCGCCACCTCACTCTCTACCAACAAGATGTCAGTTAGTTTACGGTCAAAGGTGTCGGCCCAAACATGGGAATCATTAGCTGCTTTGATCAACTGCACGTTTATGCGCA
Source organism: Alphaproteobacteria bacterium (assembly GCA_050257575.1). Lineage (GTDB taxonomy): Bacteria > Verrucomicrobiota > Verrucomicrobiia > Chthoniobacterales > UBA10450 > Udaeobacter. The sequence continues at coordinate 3,008 of JBLMXD010000207.1, forward strand.
CGGTGCCGCCGCTTTTTTGCACACTGCCTTCTAAAATATGCGCGACGCCAAGTTGCTTTGCGATCTCGGGCAAATTGGTGGGCGCACTTTTGTAATGCTGCGTGGATGTGCGTGAGATCACCTTCAAATCGGCGATCTTGGATAAGCGGGTCAGGATCTCGTCCTGGATGCCTTCAGCAAAGTAAGCGTTATCTGGATCTCGACTGAGGTTTTCAAATGGCAATACCGCGACGCTCTTGTTCGAAATGGGTTCCGGAGCAGAAGAAGATGCACCAACAGGTGCTGCGCCGGCCGGTATTCTGCTTGGTAGCCAATACCGAATAAAAATTGACGCTGCGAGACCAACGATAGCAACCGCCGCAATGCCAGCAGTCAATCGCCAGTCAGGTTTTTTCTTCGGTCCAGCGGCAGGCGATCCGAGTTCTGCTTTTATTGCGCGCAGGTCACCGAGCATTTCCGCAATCTTCTGGTAACGCTCGTCCCGATTCTTGCGCAGAGCTTTCCGGACGATCGACTCAAGGTCGGCTGGAACATCCGGCAGCGTCGCCGATAAAGGGGGCGGATCCGTCTTCAATATGGAGGCGATACAGTCGCTGGGAGTTTGGCCCGTGAACGGCGGAGTACCGCCAAGCATTTCATAAATTACAACACCGAGGCTCCAAATGTCGGTGCCGGCATCCACTCGCTGGCCACGCGTTTGTTCTGGTGACATGTAACGAGGCGTCCCCATCACTACGCCAGCGTGCGTGAGGAGCGTGCTTGCCATGGTGATGTAATCACCTGACGCCGGGTGTTGTTCGGTGAGTTTGGCAATCCCGAAGTCGAGCACCTTCACGTATCCGTCCGGTCTCAGCATGATGTTTTCCGGCTTGATGTCGCGGTGTACGACCCCGGCTTCGTGCGCGGCGGAAAGCGCCGACGCCACTTGCACTGCAATCTCCAAGGTTTCGGGCGCACTCATTCTCCCGGGCGACAGCGCTGAACGCAGCGTTACGCCTTCGATGAATTCCGTTGCAATGAAGTGCCGGTTCCCCTCCACACCGATCTCGTAAACGGTCAGAATGTTCGGATGATTCAGGGCCGAAGCGGCGCGCGCTTCACTTTTGAAACGGCTTAGTTGCCTCTTGTCCGCCGTCAGACGTTCGGGGAGAAACTTAAGTGCGACCTTGCGCCCGAGGCGCTCATCTCGCGCCAGATAAACCTCGCCCATTCCTCCGACGCCGATGAGGGATTCGATCCGGTAATGTGCTACCGATTCTCCCACCATGGCGCCTGTCCGCTCGCTGGTCAGAAGTTCGGGAGCAACTTCGAAGACCGGTGTTTCGATAAAATTCTCCGCCCGCTCATACGAGGCGATCAAAGACTCGACCTCGCGCCGCAATGCCTCATCGCCCTGGCAAGCTGCCTGGAGATATGTCGTCCGCTCCTCGGGCGCACGGTCGGCTACTGATTGAAAAAGATCGTTAACCTG
>JBLMXD010000208.1:0-19451 GCA_050257575.1 Alphaproteobacteria bacterium
GGAAAAACAGCAAACCAGAGTCCCATCCAGGGCGGGATATGCGTTTGAAGAAAGCCAATAGGGGTAGTGGGAATCCAGTGTGCTAGCTGCATTTCCTGTGCCTGCTCCCCAACCATCACCAGCAACACTCCACCCAGCATGATGCCGGTGGTGATTAGCATTTTGCGATAGGGTAGACGCTGCTGGAGAACGAATGTGAGCACGGCCACCATTCCGGTCAGCACGAGACCCAGCAGCGCCCCTTTAAGCACCACGGCGCCGCCCAGTCGCAAATTATAGCTCTGTAGAAAGAGCACGACTTCAAAACCTTCACGGTATAGCGACGTAAACCCGAGCAAGATCAATCCCCACCACAGACGTCTCTGCGAAATTTCAGCCGTGCGTGCGTTTTCAAGCAGAGTTTTTCGCCTGCGATTATGCGCACGAATCCAGCCGCCCCAATAAATTTTGTGGAAAAACCAATTCATGATCACGAGCAAAACAATGATGGCGACCAACCCGGTCGCGGCCTGGAGATCGAGTGCTGACATATTGTCACTAAGCGATCCGACGATTCGCACGGCGATAAACCATGTAATCAGCGTGGCAGCGAAAGCGAAGGATGCGCCAAACGCTACTGGGCGGCGATGCCCGCGCTTAGGGCCGGTCATACTTGCCGTGATTGCTGCCAGCACCAGGATGCACTCCAGACCTTCACGAAAAACCAGAATCCCGATATCCAAAAAAGCTACCGTTGGACTTGTGTTTGGTCTTAGCGGATCGGGAGCGCCTTGTGAAGTGAATCCCTGCCAGACCAGCATAGCGACCACGCATGCAGCGGCTGTCAGGATGGCGATGCGCAAGCCGGGCTTCATTTTCGATGGGAGCGTAGCACACGGACAACGTAACTGCTGCTGATCGATTGCTTTTTTTTAGCGGCTCGTTGCAGGGCGGTTTGCCGTTTAAAGGTCGGCAAATTACGATTACTGCACATGCCGGAATACGTTTTGCCTCATGATTTGAAGGGCGAAGGGACGCGTCTGGCGTTGATGTCGCAATTGTTGGATCCGATGCATCGGCGGCACATCGAGTCCCTCGGAATTGTCAGGCCGGGAGCGCGCACTCTTGAAGTCGGATGTGGTAACGGGTCAATTTCTGGGTGGCTTGCCGAACAGGTCGCACCTGACGGAACGGCTGTAGCCGTCGATCTGGACCTATCTTTAGTCACGGCGCGTGCGCCGAATCTTGAACTACGCGAGCACGACATCGTTGCAGGCCCTGTGGAGCGCAGAACCTTCGATCTCGTTACAGCGCGCGCGGTGCTTCATCATATATCTGACCGGGACGCCGCAATATCCAACATGGTTGCGAGTCTCCGCCCAGGCGGTGCAATTCTCTTAATCGAACCTGATTTTCTTCCCGTGAGCGTCGCCGAGCCAGCTGAGGTGCGAGCGTTCTGGGATGGTTGGCTTGCTTGGGCGTCTAAAGACGGAATTGATTATACGGTTGGTCGTACGCTCGCGCCGCGTCTGGTGGCACTTGGTTTGCGGGAGGTCCGGGGCGTAGCCGAAACGGCGGTTTACAACGGTGGGTCGTTATGGGCGGAGTATTGGATCCGAACAATTACCGAACTTCGCAACGATCTGATCAGTTCAAGTAAGGTCGATGAAGCCGTGGTCGATACCTTCCTCGAATACTGTGCGGATTCGACGTGGTGGACTCAGACGATTGCCTTCACCGCGGTCGCCAGCCGTGCACCCGTCCCGTAGGCAGACGCCGGTTGCTGCGGTTGTGATTTTGCGTCGATCGAGTAACTTTGTCAGTGCAACGGTTTCGGGCGTTTACGCTGATCGAGATTGCGCTCAGCATTTTCATATTACTCCTGTTGCTTTTGCTCGCGGTGCCCAGTTTGAGCGGCGTTATTGCAAACAGAAGGTTGAAGCAATCTCTCGACAGCTTCAATCAGCTTGTGCGCCAGGCGCAGGAGCGCAGCGTGAGCGAGCGTCGCGCCTACTTGATTGCGTGGGGCAAGAACAGCATTCTGTTGCGACCGGAAACCTTTGCGGAAAACGAAGAAGCCAGACCCACTGCGATCTATCGCCTCAACAAGGGAAACTCGGTAAGGCTCTCGCTCCCGGCGGCCCTGGAGGGTAAACACCCGGCGGAATGGATCTTCTGGCCGTCAGGAAACTGCGAGCCCGCGGTGGTTCAATTTAGAGGTCCCGCTGGAACGTGGACGGCAAGCTACTCACCGCTCACCGCTCAGCCGGACCTTACTCAGTATGCTGCGAGGTAAAGCGAGAGATCGGAGGTCTGCCATCAGAGGTCGGATGGCTTTTGCCTTGTACGAAGTGCTGCTTGGCGTGGCGATCTTTGCTTTGGGCGTGATCGCTCTCGGGCGGGCGGTGGAGAACTGTATCAATGCGAGCACGATCAGCGCCGAAGAGAATGCTGTGCGGCAGATCTTGTCCGACCGCATGGCGGAAGTTCAAGCTGCTTCAGCCGTTCCCGAAGCGGAAAAGGAATTCAAGATCGATACCACTTATGGAAGGGTCATTCTGACCCAAAAAACCGCCCTTGCCTCTTTGACTGAGCCTGACAATACAATCATCAACGGAATAAATATCGTTACTTTGACCGCCCGTTGGGAGCACGCAGGCATTCCAGAATCAAAACAGATTCAGTTTTATGTGTATCGCTCCCGCTAGGTTAACGACTTGCCGAAGAGATCGAATGAGCAGAGGGCGGCAATGCTACCCGGGTTTCACGCTGCTCGAAATCATGCTAGCCGTGGCGATCCTTGGGATGATGGCGATGGCGATTTTTCGCTTTGTGCAATCCAACCTCACTGCTTTGCAGTTTTCATCGGTCACAGCTGCAAACGATGCTCAATATGACGGGTTGCGTGATTTGCTTACGAACGAGTGGCAAGGCTTGAGTCCGCTTAGAGCAAGGATGCTGGGAGAGCCTTTCAAACTGAACGATCGCGAGCGCGATGAAATAAGATGGAATTCCGGGGCGGGACCTGGTCTGCTGACGCGCTATGCGTCAGGTGAGTTTACGGTTGTTCTCCGCCTGCAACCAGATAAAGAAAACGGAGACCAGTTGGACATCGGCCTCTTGCGCAAGCCCCTTGGCGATTCTGACAAAGAAGAAGCGCAAGAAACCTGGGTGCCGTTGATTAGAAATGTGAGCAGTCTTGAAATTACTTACTTCGATCCGAACGCGAATACGTGGCTTCCTCGATGGCCGGGTGGAAATCGCATGCCGTCCCTTGTGAAGATCAAGTTGGGCCGTCCCGATGCAGCCAATCCCTGGGAAGCGGTCATCCCGCTTCGGCGAACGCCTTATTAGCAGGACCACCGCGTGAAAGCCCCTTCTCAAAAACCTGGCTCAGATTCGGGCGCTGCCCTGCTGTTATCGCTCTGGGCGTTATTTTTACTGGCCGGCGTTGTCATGGCATGGGCGCTCAACATTGATTCACGTCTGACGGTGTCTGCAAATGCAAATCGTGTATTATCCGCCGAAGCAATGGCATCTTCGGGTGCGGAGGTTGCATTGAATCCGACGATCAAACCTAACTCGGCGAACCTGCATATGAAAATGGGCGCCAACGAAAGATACGATGTCGAAATGACCGGTGAATGTGGTCGTTTCAATTTGAACCTGCTTGCGCCCGGCGGTGTCGAGAATCCGGTGTTGGCGCAAGCGCTGCGACAATATCTCAACATAAAAGGAGTGGAGCTGAACGACCTCGATGTGATGATGGATTCTCTGCTTGACTGGATATCACCGACGAAAGGTTTGCGGCGCCTGAATGCACCGGAGGAAACCGACGATTATCGTCCGCCACATGCGCCTCTGACTTCTGTGAACGAACTTAAGAAAGTCTTTGGATGGGACAAATACACTTCGAAGCCGGGATGGGACGGCGATTTCACCACGGTATTTGGCGGTTGCCAGCAAATCGATGCAGCGTATGCATCGCGGGATGTATTGCGAGCATTCGGAATTCCAGATGACTTTGTCGATCGATTCCTGCAGGCGCGGCGCGGCGCGGATGGAATTGATGGAACCGCAGACGACCCTCAAATGGATCAACAAACGGCATTTTCTCTTCTTGGCCTTACAGGCACGAGTACCGGAAAATCCGGGCAGGGTAATGGAATTCAGAACATGATCGTGTTCAAAAGCCCCAACCCGGTGTTTCGCATCGTGAGCGTTGGAAAATCGGGCGCTGTTACACGATCGGTTGAGATGGTGGTGCTTAAGCAAGCAGCAGGAGTCGGACGTCCTCAAATATTCAGTTGGAAGGAGCTTTGATATACAGACCGAGAGCCCATCCATTTTTATTATTCCAACTTCCAACGGATGGAGTTTCATCCGCTCGGCCGAAGGCAATGGTTCCTGGACGGTGCGGAAACTGCAAACTCTGGAAGAAGCGGTGCCGCTGCTCTCCGCGGATGACGAGTTCGTCCTCGGCCTGCCTGTGTCAGTGGTCATCGCGCAACGATTCCGTCTCCCCAGCGTCGATCCGGCAGAGTTCCCGGAGATGATTCGTCTCCAGATCGAGAAGTTACTGCCGTTCCCTGCCGACGAAGTTACAAGCGATTTTGAACTGATCGAACAGAGCGAAAATGAAAGCGTCGTCTCTGCGATCGCGATCAGGAACGAGCAACTTTCCGAGGTTGCTTCGCCCCTGCTCGCGCGCGGTTATATTCCACGGCAGGTCACTGTCTATGCCGCGCAGCGCGCCAGCACACATGCCCCGAGTGGCAACGCACTTTTGATTTACCCGGAAGGCGAAATGCTCGTTTACGCGATGACAGAAAACGGAAAGCTTAGCCTTGCGCGGGCGATCGAACGCAACGGAGATCAATTGCAGCTTGAACTGCCACAGTTGCGCTTGAGCGCGGAATTACAGGGCATAGACGCTTCCTCTCCAAATGTGTTGTTGGACGAAACCTGTTATGAGCTGCGTGATACCGTGCAGGGGATTCTGGCCAGCCCCACGGAGATCGTCGGCATCGAACTGCCTCCGGCTCCGGTTAAGCTGAATCTCTTGCCTGAGAGCTGGCGTCGCCGCCGGCTTCAACTGATACGGCAGGTAGAATGGCGAAAGAGGCTTGTCTGGATCGGTGGCGCCTACGTGGGAATTGTTGCTCTCTTGTTCGCATATCTCGGATTGCTTCGCTTTCAGGTCGGCCGTTTTGAAAGGCGCATCGCCCATGACGCGCCTGGGACCGAGTTCGTACGCGCGACAGAGGCAACGTGGAAGGCGCTCGCGCCAGCGATCGATCCGCGCTTCTACCCGGTCGAAATCCTGGAGCATCTTTTTGAAAGTCTGCCATCCGCAGATGTGCGCATCACTGCATACAACCAATCGGCGCGCCAGATTTCCGTGGACGGGGAAGCAAATACAGCTGCTCTGGCGTACGATTTCATCGATAAGATAAAGAAGAACCCTGACTTGCAGGCCTTTCAATTTGATATGGCTTCACCGCGGATTTTGCCGAACAATCACGCGCAGTTTCGATTGGAAGGTAGACCAAAATGATGCCGGCGTGGTACCAACGAATGAACCCGCGAGAGCGTCTGCTTTCGTGGATTGTGGCTGGGACTTTGTTGGTCCTGTTTAACCTTTGGATCTTAACGTCGGTTCTGGGTGCGGTCGGAAGTGCGCAAAAAGAACTGGCAACCCGCAGAAGCAAGCTGGCGGAGCAGGCTCTTTACGTGAAGGAGCGCGACATGTGGACAAAACGCGACGAGTGGCTTCGACAGCATCAACCGGTGCTGAAAAATCCCGCAGAAGCTTCCGCGCTGTTGGATCAACTCCGTGAGATTGCAGGGAAGTACAATATTGAGGTTGAAAATCCGGCCATCGGAACAGGCGAAACCACTCCGTATCATCAGACGGTCTTCGCTTCCCTTGAAACGAAAAGCCCGTGGCCGCCCCTGGTGCACTTCCTCTACGACGTGCAACATCCGGAAAAATTTGTGGTCTTTGAAAACGTCAATCTCGCCATCGATGGAAGCGATCCCACAATGATGCGCGGCAAGTTCAAGATTGCACGCTGGTTTGCGCCGGCGCAGAAGGCGAAGTAGATAATTTGATCACCGAAGTCATGAAATACTCTCTCATCTTTGCATGGATTCTCGTCCTGACTGGAGCGACTTACAGTCAAGCTGATCAGGTTCTTCCACCACAGTACAACTTTGATCGGTATTCAAAAATGGTGGATAAATCTCCCTTCGCCGTGGCCACGGCCGTAGCCGCGCCGGCTGCCACCCCCGACTTTGCGAAAGACCTTTACATCGCCAACGCCGCGCGTTCGCAGGACGGCGATATGGTGACTCTAGCCTCAACGTCCGATCATAATTTCAAAAAATATCTCACTACCAGGGAGCCGGTAGACGGTTACAGCATCGCAAATATCGAATGGTCGGACAAAGTAGGTGGAACAAAAGTGACAATCAGCAAAGACGGAAATTTTGCCACACTTACGTTCAATCAGGCGTTGTTGTCGCAGTCTTCGCCAAACGCGGGCGTCATGTCCCGGAATCTTGCTACGCCCATGGCCCCGGTTCCCAATCCAGCCGGACGCCCCAACTTGCCTGTTCCGAAATTGCCACCCAACGCACCGCCGGAGTTGCAACAATTAATTCCTTCTCGAGAAGCAATGCAGCCGCGCACGCGTGGCATGATTCAACGGAATCCAAGGACGTCCAGAGCGGGAGCTGAGCCAGCCAAGCAATAAGGATACAACTGCTGCCACGCAGTGTGTGGAGTCGTTGGAGTCTTACGAGACCCGCAGCGGACTTGAATTGCTCAAGCGCTAGCCGCCACCCCAGTCGTCGTCTGCAGTATCGGCCTGCCGGTCCGCTCCTGCGGAGTACAAGTCGTAGCCGCCGGGATTTTTCAGCCCGGGATTGCGATAAATGTAATCGCTGCCCCAGGGATCCTTAGGCAGTTCCTTGAACAACTGATACCAACGCGTGGGACGGGGATCACTTTGGGGTTGGGTCACCAACGCCTGCAAACCTTGTTCTGTCGAGGGGAAGAACCCGTTCATACTCTCGTACAGCTGGAGCTGGGTCTTGATTGCCTGGACATCTGCCTGAACGCGCATGGTCTTGGCAATGGCCGTCGTATTACCAAGTTTAGAAATCGCTACCCCTAATATGATTACGATAATGCTCACCACGAGCATGATCTCCAGTAGCGTGAAGCCTTGCTGTTTAATCTTTGTTCTCATCTGAATTTTTAGGGAGAATCCTCCGTTTCAGTGCGCGACTACAGTAGTCTGATCTTTAGCAATTGCTAGGAGCATCTGCTGTGGATCAGCGCCAGCTAATCGCCCCGAAAATGTTTCAGTTCGCTCTATATGACAGTGGAACTGTCCAGAAAGTTCACTGGCCGGTGCGCAGCAGATAATCCGATTTGTCCCAGATATACTTCAACTGAATCTGCGTTGCGCGAATTGCGGAGGGGCCCGTGGCCGTTCCGGTCGTTAACACGAGGTCGTTTGTGCCCACTTTCAAGATTGCTGCCGGTACAATTTTTTGTGCACGCAGCCATCCGGTGTAATTGAAATGCATTTCTGTGGTAAGCGGCTCGGCTTCACCCCGGTAACCAGGATCAGCGAGATCCGGCAACGCAAGTGCAACGGGCCCGATGTTCTGGCCGTTGACATAGACTTCGGGCGGCGCGTCTATGCGCGGGTTTGCGATCTCGAAGCTTAACAAGGCGGTGAGCGGTTGCGCTTCTATTGGAAACTGGAACGCAGCGCCTTGTTGACTTTGCGCATCAATCCGAATCACATCGGGCGCGAGAGTGGCCGTTACAGTTCCGAAGTTTTCAACGTCCTCGGGCGGCGAGTGCAGCGCCGGAACAGACGAAAACGGTTCGGGAATCACGTCACGATGTTCCGCGTTAACCGGATGCACAACTTCGCTCGACGTCATCCAATCGAGATACGCTCCCCTAATTGTCTTTCCGTCGCCCGGAACTTCGATGTCGATTGCAGAGGCGCCATTCATCGGAATGAGGACTGAATCGGAGCTGGGTAAATTCATTCCTGCGCCGAGGGTGCCCGAACGCAAAATGTGGGTGCCCGTTTCGTCCCACGCCACCAATTCGGGCTGTTGATTCGGTTTATCGTCAAAAAACAAACGAAAGAAAAGGATCTTATAATCGGGCCCGGGTGGTGTCACCCGAATGCGGAAGACGCTTTTCGTTGCGTTACTGCCTTCGCTAGGTTCGGCAGGTAAAAGCGTTAGTGCTTCGACCCACGCGGGCGCCTCCTGCGTTTTGGAATTGCGCGCCGTCGTCTGACGCAGATCGAGCCATGCGCTTGATGGGATCGGCTCGGCAACCGTAGGAGGCGGCTCGTCAGCCATGGGAGGCGGAGCGGCAATCAGCGGCGGCGGTGTGGGGAGAGCGTCGGTTAAAGCTTCCTGCGCGCCTACGCGGCAGGCCGCAACCAAAAAGATAGCAAACGCAACCCGAGCCAACATCAAGTGCGCGAGGTTATTCATATGCCACCCGCTTTGCAAGCTTTCAGTTTAGTGCGGCCTGAATTGCAAGCTGTGCGTCATTTCAAAGACCGCCGACAAAATGCTGAATACAACCAAGCCGACCAGCGCTGCGATCACGACGATGATTATCGGCGGGATCAATTGCGAGATCACACCTACCGATCGATCGAGTTCGCGTTCATACACATCGGCAATCGCTTGCATGGTTTCTGCGAAATGGCCGGTTTGTTCGCCGACAGCCATCATGTCCGTGAACAAGTCCGGGAAGAGTTTTTGCTGTTGCAAGGCAGCCGAAAGGGTCGCGCCGTCGATCACCGCTTTGCGCACGTCGGCGAGTTTCGCTTCAAGAAAGCGGTTGCCCGCGATCTCAGTCACTAAATCGAGTGAACGCAGGAGAGGCACGCCGTTTTCCATCAGGGTCCCCAGAGTCCGCGCAAATTGCGCATAGTACCTGTGGCGGATTACCCGCCCATACCCGGGGATGACCAACCGGAACCGATCCCATCCCAGGCGCCCTTCCTTGGTGCGAACGACCGCTCGAAAACCAATGACCGCGCCAACCACTAGAAGTAGGCCCACCCACCAATACCCCGTAATGGCGTGATGAATCTGCAATAAAATCCGCGTTGGCAGCGGGAGCGCGCCGCCGGTCTGTGCCATGAACCCGGTCAACTGGGGTACCATGAACGTAATGAAAATCGTAACCAGAACCGCGCCGGCGAGCGCGAGAAAAGCCGGATAAATCAGCGCTTGCTGTACGCGATCGCGCAAATCTTTTGCCTGCATCAGATGTTTCACTAATCGCAGCAGGATTTGCGGCAACGCACCGCTGGCTTCACCGGCGGCAACTAGGTTCACATACAGCGGCGGGAAAATCCGGGGCATCTCGCTCAGCGCCTGCGAAAAACTGCGGCCATCGATCAGCGACTGATGGAGGGCATGCGTCATTTGCTGGACCCGCGGCTGTTTTAACCGTTTTTCCAAAACGGACAGCCCTTCGTCGAGCGTCATGCCGGCTTGCAGCAAATGGGCCAACTGCTCGGTGAAAATGAGCAACTGACCGTGCGGAATCTTCAGGCTTTGCGTCGGCGTAGCAGCGTCCGGCGCGCCTAACAGGCGCAGTTTCCTTGGAAGCGCAGGCGCTGTGGCTGCTTTGGCTTCTGCAGGCTTGGGCGCTTCAACCATATCAATCCGAATCGGAATGCACTGTTGCGACTCAATTTGACGGATCGCAACGGCGCGATCCGCGCAGTCCAAGACCCCTTCCACCAGACCGCCTTGTGCATTACGCGCACGATAAGTAAACTGTGGCATTGGCGGGGAAAATTAGTCTGAAACCTCAAATCTTAAAGCTGAATCTGGCGCGACTCGCGTGACAACCTTTCAGTTTCGCATCCATACCGCCCTAACGAGACGGAGCTGAGCGACCGCCGCCGATGGCGAGCGTGGCTTCAATGAAAACTGTTTTGATCATCTGAAACGTGAATGTACGACGGGGCGGCGGTTCGCTCCAGCGTTTGGTTAGGTCTCTTTCTTAAATCGCTCATCCTTTAGTTTAATGAATTCGTCAGCTGTCGGCTTGTGGAATGCGATACCGACTTGCGTGAGGCGCGTCTCTAAATCGCGAGCAATTTTCCGGTGAAGAGCAGTGCGATAGGCGATGTACTGGTCGCTGATAGTGATAAGGAACGGTGGCCGTGTGTCTAGAGTGAGGTAGGTGCTCACAGCTCCGCCCGGTGCCCAATTCGTGTACTCGCGATAGGGATAGTGAGGCTTGGCGTCGCGCCATCTGAAGAAGCGAAGTCCATTCGACTCGCCAACTTCGCGCACGATCTGCCCTAGCTGTAGCTCGGTGCCGCTCGTCACCACGTACTCAGTGGAAGCAACGGGATCACCGAGCAGCGCCGTGAGGCAACTGGTCAGCACGAATGGCAACAGCGAAATGCCCAGCGCGCGCATTAGACCTAACTACAATTAGACTGCAACGTGCAATCTAATTCTGCCTCCATAGATGGAGTTTGCCAGAAAACACTGCAGCATGGAAAGGTTGCTTAAGCAAAGACGCGTTCCGGCGGCGTCTGCAAAGTGTGGAGCGCGAAAAATTGAATCCATCGACTGGGTTACGCGCATCTCATGAATGGATGGGTGAAGTGTCGACAATCCCAGAAGCGGGACGGCAAAATCCCGGAAACGACAAACCTCCATCGTCATCTGTTCCTCAGGACTCCACTCAACCGGATGAACTCGAAGAAGTTATGAGTTTAGAGATAGCCCTGGTACGAGCTTTGCAACGTCACGGAACGATATGGTGATCAATCGAAAAGGGTGGAACAGCCTTTGGGGGACCACCGGCTGCGAGGCATACGAGGTTCGTCCCCACGAGAACGGGGATGGCGTTGATCTAATCAGCGATCGGTTTCGACAGGGCCCGATCTGGTATGCAGGGCCAGACGCGGTCCGTAACGCGGTCGCGTACGCGAAGTACCGTTCTCTCTCGCGCTCGCACCAGGCAAAGATCCGCGTGCTGGATGACTTCGGTGCTATAATCCAGACGTACTAATCCACCGGCAATTTTCGCCAGTGGCGAAGCGCCGTTCGACGATACGGCGTTAAAATCGAAATTCCACGGTCGCCGTGTGTGGTTGATCCGCCTGATTACTTTGTCATTGCCGAGTGGAGAGCAAAAGAGGCAGAATCCGGCCCCATATGAAAACGAATACTCTCACTTTAGTCCTATTGGCGTTGCTCACCTACTTTGCCATTCCACAGAGTGTGCAAGCGGTAGTTCCAGCGCCGGACGGCTGCTACCCTAATTACACGACAGCGGAAGGCTGCAGTGCGCTGAATTTCCTCAGCACTGGCGCTGGGAATACAGGTGTCGGTTGGTATTCTCTCTATGGCAACAGCACCGGCAACTTCAACACCGGCGTGGGTGGTGGAGCGCTCGCCCTTAACAACGCGGATTCCAATACCGCAGTTGGCGCAGCGGCACTTTTACTGAACACCACAGGTGTACAGAACACGGCCGTCGGAACTGACGCGCTTATCTTTAATGATAGTGGCGCCAACAATACGGCGATTGGCTTTCAGACGCTCTATTTCAACACGCAAGGGAACACCAACACGGCCATCGGCGTTAATGCGCTCGTCAACAGCCTGGGCAGCCGCAACGTCGCACTCGGCGCTGCGGCCGGCTCCTCTCTAGGCACGGGAGATGACAACATTTATGTCGGCACCGGCATCGGAGGGTCCAACACTGAGTCGGACACCATCCGGATCGGCGTGCAGGGCACCCAGACGGCTACCTTTATTGCCGGGATCAGCGGCACGTCGGTGGCGGGCGTCGGAGTTGTTGTTGATGACAATGGCCAACTCGGCGTGGCACCTTCCTCGCGACGTTTCAAGACGGAGATCAAGGCCATGGACAAGGCGAGCGAAGCCATCCTTGCGCTGAAACCAGTCACGTTCCGCTACAAGAAAGAGATCGATTCCCACGGGGTCCCGCAGTTTGGCTTGGTTGCTGAGGATGTGGCAAAAGTGAACCCAGACTTAATCGTGCGAGACGCGGTAGGAAAGATTTACACCGTGCGCTACGAAGCAGTAAATGCGATGTTGCTTAACGAATTCCTAAAGGAGCACCGCAAAGTGCAGCAATTGGAGACGAACGCTGCGCACCAGCAAAAGCAAATTGAAGCGCTTACTGCAGGCCTGCAGAAAGTGAGCGCTCAGCTCGAACTGAGCAAAGCTGCACCGCAAACGGTTCTGAACGATCAATAAAGCTACCGATTACTACCTTTCTTTGAAATCGCCCGCGTGCTCGTGCGTCTCGATTACATTGCCGGAGGCATCGTAAACGCGAATCACGGCATCGTGTGAGCGGCTGTAGTGTCTCGCGTAGCCGACTGCGTTGCTGGTCGCATTCGGACCGCCATACCATAATCGACCGAAGAGCAGGGCATCGGAAATTAGATTAAAGCCGCGTTTATCTTTGCGGGGGCGGACTTCGTAAATGTGCTGGGCTTTGAACATAGCTGAAACATTGGGATTGTGTCGCACTTTATGTCGCACTATGACGTTTTGGGGCTCATTTTTGGCGTCTTTACCTGTGAAGAGAGGCGGGGGCGGGAATCGAACCCGCGAATAGCGGTTTTGCAGACCGCGACCTTACCACTTGGCTACCCCGCCGAGTTACAAGAGCGGACAATATCGTCGTAGAGGCGCTTGTATCAAGGGCCGAGGATAGATACATAGACCCGTGGCCTCGGCGCCAATACAAAAATGAACCTTCATTCTTCCGATTTGTTTGCGCGCGCGCAGAAATACATACCCGGTGGCGTTAATTCGCCAGTGCGGGCGTTTCGCAACGTGGGCGGTGAGCCATTCTTTGTTGCGCGCGGAGAAGGTGCACGGATTTGGGACGTCGACGGAAACGAATACATCGATTACGTCGGGAGTTGGGGTCCGGCGATTCTGGGGCACGCGCCGAAGGTGGTTGTGGATGCCGTGTGCGAAGCGGCGACGCGGGGACTGAGCTATGGCATTCCAAATCCGCTCGAAGTTGAGATGGCGGAGTTGATCTGCGAATGGGTGCCGTCGATCGAGAAAGTGCGGATGGTGAACAGCGGCACCGAAGCAACAATGTCATCTATCCGTCTTGCGCGAGCATTCACCGGGCGCGACAAGATCATCAAGTTCGACGGTTGTTACCACGGACATGCGGATCCGCTGCTGGTGAAAACCGGTAGTGGCGCCTTAACTCACGGCCAGCCCAGTAGCGCCGGCGTCCCGATGGCTTTTTCTAATCTGACCATCTCGCTGCCCTTCAACAATGCCGAACTAGTGAGGAAATCGTTTCACAAAAACGAAAACCAGATCGCAGCGGTAATAGTCGAGCCGATACCAGCTAATGCTGGTCTTTATTTCCCTGAAAAAAAGTTTCTTCCCTTCTTGCGTGCTGAATGCACGAAACACGGCGCGCTTCTGATTTTTGATGAAGTGATCACCGGATTTCGAGTTGCGCGCGGCGGCGCACAGGAATTCTTTGGTGTAAAGCCTGATCTGACCGCCTTGGGAAAAATAATTGGTGGCGGATTGCCAGTGGGCGCATTCGGCGGGCGCGCGGAGATCATGGAGCAGCTTTCTCCGGACGGCCCGGTCTATCAGGCGGGAACATTGTCTGGCAATCCTCTTGCGCTTGCTGCTGGTTTAGCACAACTGCGCGAGCTCGAGCGGATTAATGGTTGGAAGCTGCTCGAAGAATTGGGCGCGCAGTTTGAAGAGCTCGCGCGGGTTGCGCTCAAAAGCGCAAAAACCGACATGACCTTTCATCGATTGGGGTCGATGTTTTGCCTGTTCTTTGCTCCCGGGCCAGTCGTCGATCTGGCCACCGCCCAACGAAGCGACCTGAAGATCTTCAGCAGATTTTTTCACAGTTGTCTGAAACGAGGAGTTTATTTTGCGCCTTCTCAATTCGAGACCGGATTTATTTCCGCTGCGCACACGGCAGTCGACCTCGAGCGGACCGGCGCCGTTATTCGCGAGTCGTTAGGAACGCTTTAGGAGCTTGGTGCATCCAGGCCATCATTGCCTCTTGTGTCATGTTGAGCGAAGCGAAACATCACTGGCTGTTGTTTTGTTGGCCGAGTTGGGAAATCATCCGAGATTCTTCTCCCGCGAGTGCGAGATCAGATTGACAGGATAGAGCGCCCGACATGATACAAGCGACAAATTCACGAATCCGTCCGGCAGCGAAGTTTTTCTTCGATGGAGACCGGAAGTTCTTTGTTAAAGGCGTGACCTATGGTCCGTTCAAGCCGGACGCGAACGGAGACTATCTGGGTCGGCCTGAGCAGGTGGATGCCGATCTCGCATTGATGGCTCAGGCAGGCTTGAACGTTGTGCGGGTTTATCACTCGCCGCCGCGCTGGTTTCTCGATCGCTGTGCTGCGGCCCACATGCGGGTGCTGGTGACCCTTCCCTGGGAAAAACACATTGAGTTCCTCCGTGAACGATCCACCCGCAAGCAGATTGCTGAAAACGTCCGTGCGTCGGTGAAAGCGCATGCCGGTCATCCAGCAATTTTTGGCTATCTGGTGGGCAACGAAATTTCCAGCACGATGGCGCGTTGGCTCGGCACCGGCCGGGTAATTGAATTTGTCGAGGAACTAATTCAGATCGGTCGCGCGATTGACCCGGAAGCGCTCTTTTCCTATGCCACCTATCCTCCGACCGAATATCTCCTTCCCCAGAACGCCGATTTTTCCTGTTTCAACGTTTATCTTCATAATCAGCGCGATTTCGAAGGTTACTTGCTGCGCCTGCAAAATCTGACCGGAGAGCATCCTCTTATCCTTGGCGAATTTGGCATGGACACCATCCGGCATTCCCAGGAAGAGCAGGCGGAAATGCTGGGGTGGCACGTCGACAGCATCGTGAAATGCGGTTTGGCCGGCACAATTTTTTTTACCTGGACGGACGAATGGTTCACTGGCGGCCAGGAAGTAACGGATTGGGCGTTTGGCATCGTTACGCGTGAGCGCAAGCCAAAGAAGGCGTTCCACACCATCCAGGAGAAGCTCGCGCGAAATGATTCGACTTCGCCTCATCTGGCGTTACCACGCACCCCCTTTGTATCGGTTATTGTCTGTTCCTACAACGGGGCCCGCACTCTTGCTGCCTGCCTCGAGTCGTTAGGTAACCTAAATTATCCCGCCTACGAGGTCGTTCTTGTAGATGACGGTTCCACCGACGACACGGCGTACGTGGCTGCTCAGTTTCCACAAGTGCGTTACATTCACCAGAGCAATCATGGACTGAGTCATGCTCGCAACACAGGAGCGGCCGCCGCTAAGGGTGAAGTGTTGGCGTACACCGATTCGGACTGCATGGCGGACGCCGATTGGCTGTACTATCTGGTTGGCACGCTCGTAAGCGGCGATTACGCCGGAGTGGGCGGACCGAACATTACGCCGCCGGCAGAAAATTGGATACAGGCGTGCGTTGCAGGGGCGCCGGGCGGTCCAAACCATGTCTTGCTTACCGATACTGTCGCCGAACACATTCCCGGCTGTAACATGGCGTTTTACCGATGGGCGTTCGAAGCCATTGGCGGTTTCGATCCTGAATATCGCAAGGCGGGTGACGACGTCGACTTCTGCTGGCGAATTCAACAAGCCGGATGGGTCATTGCTTTCAGCCCAACCGCGATCGTTTGGCACTATCGGCGTTTCACGCTCCGCGCTTTTCTAAAACAGCAGGATGGCTACGGCGAAGCCGAATCGTTGCTGCGTTTCAAGCATTTGATCTTTTTCGGCCCGACCGGCACGGCGAAATGGCGCGGTCAAATCTACGGCGCTACCAGGTTCAGTTGGTTTGTTAACCGGCCTGTTATTTACCACGGAATTTTCGGCGAAGGGTTTTTCCAATCGATTTATCCTGTCCCGCAATCGGAGATCGCCGCGTACCTGAGCAGCATTGAATGGGTTGCGCTGACTGTTTTTCTTTTTGGGCTTGGCATTTTTCTGCCTGCGCTCCGCATTGTTCCTTATCTCATGCTGGGTGGCACCTTTTGCGTGGCGCTCTCGTACATGGTGCGGGCGCGGATTGAACCGAAATTCGACACGGTGCATGCGCGCCTGCTGGTGATGATTCTGGCATTCATCCAACCGCTGGTGCGCGGATTTTCACGCTATTTCACATGGCTCCGATTCAAGCGCACACCGGCAAGTGTCATTCGAAAGCACGAACATTTGCCCGAACGAATACGCGCGGGAGGCAGCCTCAGTCGCAGGACGTTTTGGAGCGAGCAGGGGAGAGACCGGCACTACTTGCTGGGTGCCCTGTTTGAACTTTTGGAGGAAGAAGGCTGGCGTTACTCAACCGACAGCGGGTGGAACGATTGGGACATTCAAATCTACGGCAACTTCTGGTGGAGCATCGCCCTCCAGACCGTCACGGAATATCACGGAGGCGGAAAATGTCTTACTCGAGTGCGTCTTCGCAATAGGTTGGTGATTACCGCAATTATTTTCAATCTGATTGCGATCAGCGTGTTGATCTACCGCCAGCTCAACGTTTCCCATCTCGATCTATGGTTCATCGTTGGTTACGGACTTTTCCTGATGTTTCTGGCGACACGGGCGCGGGCGTTAAAATCGCGGGTGGCCGAGCTGGTTGAGCTCGCAGCGCTGCGAGCGGGTCTGCAGCGAGTCGGACGCAAGGGGAAAATGGTCGCGCAGGCTACTGAACCGGAACTTGAAGTTGCGGCGAACGCAACCGATCCGGCATCGCCGCAATTGCCTGAATAGCACACGCGCTTGGCAACATATAGCGCGGTCATTCGATCAAAACAGCAAATGCACCTTGCCCGAACCGCGCTCGACACGACCGATTCGTATTGCTCGTAACATCGACATCACGTGGTCTGCGTCGCCCGGCCCGACGATCGCCGCCATTCCGATACCCATGTTGAAAACCTGGTACATTTCCTGGCGACCGACATTTCCATTTTCTTGCAGGATTTGGAAAACTCTAGGGACGCGCCAACTTTTCGTTTCGATCACGGCATTGCAGTTTGCCGGCAAGATCCGAGGCAGATTGTCGATAAGGCCGCCACCGGTGATGTGAGCCAGGCCTTTGATCACGCCGCCTGGAATTTTTGCCAGCAGCGGCTGATAGTTTTTATGCACTCGCAACAGTTCGCTTCCGACGCTGCTGGTCGATCCGGGTAGGCGGGATCCTGCCTTGAGTCGCATTTTCTCGAAGAAGATTTTTCGTGCCAGCGAATAGCCGTTTGTATGCAAACCGTTTGAAGCGAGACCGAGAATGACATCACCGGGTCGGACCTTTTTCCCATCGATGATCTTGCTTCTTTCAACGACGCCCACGATGCAACCGGCCAGGTCGTATTCGCCCTTGCGATACATTCCCGGCATCTGTGCAGTCTCGCCTCCCAGAAGCGCGCAGTCCGCGGCGCGACAGGCACGGGAAAGGCCGCGAAGCAGTTGCTGGAACACGCGCGGTTCGAGTCTTTCGCAACCGATGTAATCGAGGAAAAAAAGAGGCCGCGCACCGAGCACGGCGATGTCGTTCACACAATGATTCACCAGATCCGCGCCGACCGTGTCGTGCTTGTCCATCGCAAACGCGATCTTCAATTTCGTGCCAACGCCATCGACACTGGCGACCAACACCGGATCGCGCATTCCAGGAAAGCTCGCCCGAAATAACCCGCCAAATCCGCCAATTTTCCCGAGCACCTGCGGCCCACGCGTTTGCCTAACGAGCGATTGAATTTGACGCTTGAGTTTGTTACCAAGATCAACATCCACTCCTGCGCGCGCGTAGGCCTTTTTCACAACGTTACGTTGTAGGACAACCGCTCCGGTTGCCAACATATTTCGGCAGGCGAAGCGCCTGCCCTACAATTCATTTCAGGTCTGAGAACAACGTGGGCTGCTCTTCGAGATCCGCCCACGCTTGCTCACGGATGAAAAGCCGAGCCATGTGTTCTGCTAGGATGCGGTGGCGCTTGAGCTCGTTGCAGGGATCGCCATTCGAAAACGGACACGAATTGCACTAATGCTCACCAATTTCGTGGAATCGTTCGTGTGAATTCGCCTGCCGCGCCGTAGCTGAGCGAAGGTGGGTGTAATTCGTGTCTGACCTCCACATTTCATCCGTGGTATCTGTGTGATCCGTGGTCGCTTTCAAAATTTCCTGAAACTTTTTCGCCGCAATCTGGAGGGGAAAGGAAGAGACATTATGAAAGCTCATCGTTTCCAACTCAGCATTATGATGGCTGCGGCCATCGCAGCCCTCATATTAATCGTCAGCAGCACACAGGCAGGGTGGTTGGATAGATTTGCCCGGTTTACGGACTCCGAACGTGATATAACCGGCCTAACAGGTAGGGTATTTGCGAAGGCCAATAGTCTGCACCGGCGCGTTCCTGCTCCTCCGGAGTATCCCCGCTATCGGCTTGTCGATCTCGGCACGCTCGGCGGCGCGAACTCGCGTCAGGTGGCGCCGGCAGTATCGATGAACAATCGCGGCCAGGTCATTGCGTTGTCTAGCACAGATGTGCTGGACCCCTATCCGTTTACGATCCAGGACGAATTCATCTGGCACGGCATTCTTTCGAACCCGACTGGCGTTGTGCATGATCTCGGCGCCTTGCCTGGCGTTAACCAGAGTCTTGCCGGCGGGATCAGCCGCAACGGTTTGATCGCAGGTCTTTCCACTAATGGGCTGCTGGATCCGCTGACTGATTTTCCGCAGGTTCGCGCCGTGATGTGGGACAGCGCGCACAACATCCATGACCTCGGAACGCTCGGTGGCAATTCCAGCCAGGCTACTCAGGTCAATAGCCGCGGACAGGTGTCGGGCTGCGCCTTAAACGCAGTACCCGAGGACCCCGATGTGGCGACATTTTTTAACGGTTTTCTTCCTGCCGCCCAACAGGTGCGGGCGTTCCTGTGGGAGAACGGCTTGATGCGCGATCTTGGGACCCTCGGCGGCAACGACTCATTCGCCTCGCTTCTCAATGAGGCTGGCGCGGCCTGCGGCTTCTCCAGTACCGATACGAAGATTAACGATACCACCGGATTACTGACGATCCATCCGTTCCTCTGGGTGAATGGAGAAATGCATGATCTTGGGACCCTCGGCGGCACCCTTGCAACCACTGGCAGCTTCGTCGACGGCCCGTTTGGCCGAGTGATGAATGGTCAAGGCCATGTCGTTGGCACGTCCTTGCTGGCCGGAGACGAAGATCGCGGCGCGTTTTTTTGGAGCAACGGCCAGATGACCAATCTCGGCTCGCTCGGCGGCAATGCGACCGACGCGTACGCAATCAACAATAACGACCAAGTGGTGGGCCGCTCACGCACCACGAACACTGTCGGCTCACATCATCCGTTTCTGTGGGACAACGG
>JBLMXD010000209.1:0-8120 GCA_050257575.1 Alphaproteobacteria bacterium
TCGGTAATCATCTCCTGCCACTGCGCGAGCCAGCCTACTGTGCGCGGGATGGCAAACATGACCGGGAACATCGTGACGGGCAAACCCATCGCCTGGTAAATGATGCCGGAGTAGAAATCTACATTTGGATAGAGTTTGCGTGAGATGAAATATTCGTCTTCGAGCGCGATGCGCTCGAGCTCCAGCGCGATATCGAGCAATCGATTACGCCCGGTTACCTGGAAAACGTCGTCAGCGACGCGCTTGATGATCCGTGCGCGGGGATCATAATTCTTGTAGATGCGGTGCCCGAAACCCATCAGTCTGCCTTCGCCGTTTTTCACATGCTGAATAAACTCGGGAATGTTGCTCGTGTTGCCGATATGCGAGAGCATCCTGAGCACGGCTTCATTCGCCCCGCCATGGAGCGGTCCGTAGAGCGCGGCTGCCGCTCCGGCCATCGCGCTGTAGGGGTCCACCCGGCTGGAACCGATGGCCCGCATCGCATTCGTACTGCAGTTCTGTTCGTGATCGGCGTGTAAGATGAAGAGAACGTCGAGCGCGCGTTCCAAGGCGGGGTTTGGTGCGTACCTGGCCTCGCCAATCTTGAACATCATGCTCAAGAAATTACCTGTGTATGAAAGGTCATTGTTCGGATAAACGTACGGCAAACCGCGATTGTGGCGGTAGGAAAAAGCTGCAATCGTAGGGACCTTTGCAATCAGTCGTTTGATTTGCGCCAGACGATTCTCTGCATCCTCCACCTTGTTGGCCTCAGGGTAAAACGTTGACAGCGCGGCGACCGTGCTGATGAACATTCCCATCGGATGGGCGTCGTAGCGAAACGCCTGCATCAGCGTCTTGATGCTTTCGTGGACGAAGGTGTGATACGTAATGTCGTGTGTCCACGCCGCCAACTGCTCGGCAGTCGGCAGTTCGCCAAAAAGAATCAAATATGCGACTTGAAGATAATTGCAGTTCTCGGCGAGTTGTTCGATCGGGTAGCCGCGATATTCCAGAATCCCTTTGTCACCGTCGATAAAAGTGATCGCGCTTTTTGTGGATGCCGTGTTCATGAACGCCGGATCGTAGGTCATCAGCCCGAAATCGTCCGCGGCTGTTTTGATTTTGCGCAAGTCCATCGCACGCACCGTCCCATTCTCTATGGTCGAAGTGTACGACTTGCCGGTTCGATTGTCGGTGATCGTTAAGGTTTGTTCAGACATAGCGTTTTCCTCTCATGAAACTAATACTGCTGAGCAAACAGTTGTCACAGTTCAAACGTATTCGTATTTGGGGCGCCCATTCAAATTCCCGCGTTTTGCGGCCGCGGGTGAGAGTGAGGTGTGAACCTACGATTTGCAAGTAATTGAAACCGGTCTGCAACCGAACCGTTCACTTGCTGCGAAGAGGCAATGATGAAACTTGTTCGCGCATCCTGGCTATCCCAAATTCGCGGCTTCGCGGAGTAATCTTTCAATGACTGCTGCGGAAGAGAGGGTTGGCGATTCGAACCTAAATGGCGCGATTTCAGAGGATCCCGTCGCTGCGGCTGAAGAAGCGGGGTTGCGCTACGTTAGCGATGTTCGCCCCGGCTATGCGCGTAAGCCGAGAGGGAAGCGTTTCGACTATTTCGATACCGATGGGAAACTGATTCGCGACGAGCAGCGGCTGCTCCGGATCAAACGTCTGGCGATTCCCCCTGCGTGGACAGACGTCTGGATTTGTCCTTCTCGAAACGGTCACATCCAGGCAACTGGCCGTGATGCTCGCGGTCGCAAACAGTATCGCTACCACGAACGCTGGCGCGAAGTGCGCGACGAAAACAAATTCGACCGGCTTGCCCAATTTGCAAAAGCCTTGCCAAACATTCGCCGCCGCGTTGCTCAGGATATCAAGTTGCCCGGCCTGCGTCGGCGAAAGGTGCTTGCGACGATCGTACGGCTCCTGGAGCGAACCTTTATACGCATCGGCAACCAAGAATACGCGCGTGAGAACAAATCATTTGGTTTGACCACGCTGAAAAATCACCATGTGAAGGTCAAGGGCGCGCAGGTGCGCTTTCGATTTCGCGGGAAAAGCGGGCGACATCACGAAGTGGACGTCAGCGATCGGCGAGTAGCGAAAGTCATCGCCGAATGTCAGGATCTGCCAGGCCAGGATTTATTTCAGTACCTCGATGATCATGGGGAACTACAGAACGTTTCGTCGCAGGACGTGAACCGGTATTTGCGTGAACTCGCTGGCGAAGATTTTACCGCCAAAGATTTTCGCACATGGGGCGGGACGGTATTGGCGGCGATTGCGCTTAGTAAACAGGAAGAGTTTGAAACAAAGAAACAGGCGAAGTCGAATCTCAAAACGGCGATTTGCACAGTGGCGGAACTGCTCGGCAATACCCCTGCGATTTGCCGCAAATGCTACGTTCATCCGGGGATCGTTGAAGCCTATCTGAACCGGACGCGAATCGCTGGCCTAAACGGTGAGGGTAAGGCATTGAAGGAACCGAATTTACGCGTCGCCGAACGAGGGATCCTAGAGTTTCTTCACGCCCGGGAATCGTAACCCTCTCGCAAGAGAGCGATGGCCTTGCTTTTGCGATGATCCACCAATTTCGGGACGCAACTGGCGGCCGATGCAGACGCAATTGCAATTCGTCGAATGGAAATGCGTCACCGATTGGAAAGACGAGTTCACCGTCGAGAGAACAAGTCGTTGGTCTGGCAGCTTTGTCTGGTTCTCGACGACGTCGGGTAAATAGCGCGCCAGTGTCTGACCGCTCTTTGATTGCAGGTACGTTCTCTGGCGATCGCGAAAGGCGAGGCAGCGAAACCGAAGCGAACGAGCTTTTGAACAAGTTGGCTGAAGACATTATAAATCCAGAGGCGCTCATGGATATCGAAATGGCCTCTTCGGATCGGTAATCGTTTATCAGGTTCTTCCGGTAATTCAGATCCATCATTTGCGAGTCGCGCCCGTAACACCGTGCCGGTTGCAAGCAATGCCACTCCGGTTGGAAAAAGCATCTTTCGGATCGCGACTCGCCGGATGCGCGACGCACATGGCTGCCGACTTGAATCGTTAGCCGCGTTTTCAATACCCTGCGCTACTGCCTGCTGCGGAGAGTTACGTCGAAAGTTGCTCAAGCACGCTTTGCAGTTCCTGAAAATTAACAGGTTTTACCAGGTGAAAATCGAATCCGGCTTCCCTTGAGCGTCGAATATCGTCCTCGGTGCCGAACCCGGTAAGGGCGATCGCTTTTAGCGGCTGTTTTGCCCGCGCCTTCGAAACGACATCAAAACCACTTCCGTCAGGCAGTCCGATGTCGCACAACAACACATTGATCGCGTCAACGTTTAGGATCTGCATCGCGTTGCGGACGTTGTCCGCCGTTACCACCTTGTGACCGAAATGGGTGAGCAAACGTGACAAGGTGCGCCGTGTGTCCCGGTGATCCTCGACTAGCAGGATCCGCAACGGTTTGAGGGTTTTCGCTGCGGAGCGATCGTTCCGGCCTCTTTCCTGCGCCGCTGCTGACAGTGTGTCGAATGTTACCTTGAATGTGGCCCCGAAACTTCGACCCGGACTCTCGGCTTCGATTTTGCCGTGATGAAGATCCGCAAGTCGTTTGGAGATCGCCAGACCAAGCCCGAGGCCGCCGAACTGTCGAGTTACCGAAGGATCGGCCTGTTCGAATGGTCGGAACAATGACGCCAATCGCTGGGGTTCAATGCCAATCCCGGTATCGGTAATTTCGAAATGAAAACGTCCAGCCTCATCGTTGAAGGTGCGGATGGCGATCTCTCCTCCTTGAGGGGTGAATTTCACGGCGTTATTAATCAGGTTCCAAAACACCTGCTGAAGTCGGATGCAATCGGCCAGGATGTGAAACTCCTTTGCCTCAAACTTTGTTGAGAGCTTCAATTCCTTCGCGGCTATGGCGGAGCTCGCGATTTCCAGAGCGTTGCCGATGACTGTGTGTGCGTCGCAATCTTCCCATTCCAGATGGAGCTTGCCGCGCGCGATTCGGGTGAGATCGAGCAGATCGTCAATTAACCGGGCCTGCAACTGCACATTGCGTTTTATGATTTCGATATCTTCCACGAACTGAGCTGGAAGTTTGTGAGCGTTATCTGCCAGATATGTTGCTGCTGCCAACGCAGGTGTGAGCGGGGTGCGCAACTCATGGCTTAATGCGGCTAGAAAATCATCCTTCGCCTTGCTCGCCTTTTCGGCCGCAATCTTTTCCGCTTCAAATTCCCTGCTTCGAATCAGATCGGTGATATCGCGCGTGACTTTTGAGAAGCCGCGAATTTTGCCTGCGCTATCGCGAAGCGCCGTGATAACAACTTCGGCTTCGAACGTTGTCCCGTCTTTGCGGACCCGAAGGCCTTGATCGCGAATATATCCGCGGCGGACAGCTTCGCGCAGGTTCCGTTGCGGTTTACCGCCCGCCACATCCTCTGCCGTGTAAAAGGAGGCGAAGTTCTTTCCGATGATTTCTTTCGCCGAGTAGCCTTTAATTTTTTCTGCCCCTGTATTCCAAGTGACGATGTTGCCAGTTGGATCCAGCATGTAGATGGCATATTCTTCAACGCTATCCACCAGGATGTGGAATTGTTCAGCTGTCTCATATAGCGTTGAACTACTGGGCAAGGTCTTCGACATTAGCTTGGACGACAATCCTCCTTTCGGATTCGCTTTGCCCGTCTGGTCCGGTTCCCTCGACACGCCGAGATCTTATCGAGAGATCGCCTTCTCTTTCAAGGAGGCAGCGCAAGCCTGTGTTGACATTAACGTCTTAGCCACGATCCCGTGCGCCGTCCAATCCAAGGACCAGAACAATCGTGAAGCGATGGGCAAGACAGCAGCAGGAGTCCGTGAATCACCACATCGAAGCGCGCGCCGTAATCGGCAGATGCGATTTAGTCTTTGAGGAGGTGAAACATGTTAGGTTGGGCTGTTATTTTTTTGGTCATCGCGATTGTGGCAGCAATTTTTGGATTTGGCGGGATCGCCGCAGCGTCGGCGGGTATCGCAAAAATCCTGTTCTTAGTTTTCCTTGTACTGTTCATACTCGCTCTGATCTTCGGTTGGCGGGGTAGAGGCGTTCCCTGAGTCGCTACTGGATCACTTCAACGATTCGGTTGTGGAGCTTCTGCTTGGCACGTTCTTGAGGGCAGGCGCTCTTCTCGGTGCCTCGCTGGGAGCGATGTGCTGCGAAGAGACGCTAGCGAGGGAATTTTTTATTTAGCCAAATCCGATACGGTGCGTTAGTTCAGTGCGATGGATCGGATCGTTGGCATCGAAACCGAGTACGGCTGTCTTCTGAGTGAAGACGAGCCGCACGTGAACTCGGAGCTCTGGCCGGCCAAGGTAAAGAACTACCTTTTTCGCAAGGCGGATGCAGGCACGATCGATTTGCATTACCGCGATTATGAGGAACCGCCGGGCAACGGCGGATTTCTGCTTAACGGCGGGCGGCTCTACCTGGACATGGGCCATATCGAGTACGCGTCGCCGGAATGTCTGCATCTGCACGATCTGGTGACCTACGAGCTGGCCGGAGATGACCTGTTGCAATCGGCGCTGATCGCTCTCGGTGCGGAGGACCGTGTCTCATTCATTAAGAACAATGTGGACCATCACACTGGCGCCACGTTCGGCTGCCACGAGAACTATCTGATGCGACGCGAGGCGCAGTTTACGCCGCCCATTCTCGGGACGTTGCTGACTTTTCTTGCAACGCGCCAGATCTTTACCGGTGCGGGACGGGTCGGCCAATCGAATCCGCTGGCGTTCGATTTCGAACCGCCGCAGCTCGAGAGCCAGGTGAATTTTCAACTGAGCCAGCGCGCCGATCACATCGTCAACGACATTTATCAATGGGTGCAATTCAATCGCGCCATTATCAACGCGCGCGACGAGCCGCTGGCTGATTATCGGAAATATCGGCGGCTTCATTTGCTGATCGGCGACTCGAACATGAGCCCGTATGCCACCGCTTTGAAAATCGGGACTACTGCTTGCGTTTTGTCGTTGCTGGAGGAAGGCCGATTGCCCCGAAACCTGGTCCTGGCCGACGCGGTGCAGAGTACACGCGACCTTTCTCGCGATCCAACGGAGCAATGGATCGTCCGGTTGGAGAATGGCAAAACGGTCAGCGCGGTTGATGTGCAATGGGAGTTTCATCACCTCGCGCAGAAGCATCTGCGGCATAGCAGCGCGGAAACGAATTGGTTACTGGAGAACTGGGGATTTGTTCTGGAAGCAATCCCGCAGAACCGGCATGCCCTGATTGGTGGCGTGGACTGGATCACCAAGAAATGGTTGTTGGAAACGCTGATCGAAGCGGAAGGCCTGACGTGGGACGATCCGTGGCTGCAAAGCGTAGATCTGGAATACCACAACGTTGACCCGCGCCGCGGCTTGTTCTTCAGCGTGACACCGGGCAAACGAATCGCGGAATGGAACAATAGTGTCCGCCGTTCCAGCGCAACGAACGTTCCTCCCGCCAATACACGCGCATCCGGTCGCGCGCGCGCCGTTAGCTTTTTCCAGAACTGCAATTTTCCGTATGTGATCAACTGGGATTCAATCGCCTGCGACAGCCGCGACTTCCTCGTCATGGGCAACCCGTTCGATACTTATAACGATGAAGTTGAACGTTTCCTGTCGAAGCCGCGCACGATGCCTGACACGACGAAGCAATAGTTGCGGAAGCGAGCCAGGCGGAAACTAATCTGTGATGTTTAACGAAGCTTCGTCTGGTTAGCGTTGCTCAAGCTTACACGAAAGGAACGAATCTCTTTTTCGTTAGGTGTAGCGTTATGACGCTGTTTTCGTGTGCTCTCGCTCCGAGTCTAACAGTAGAGGGAGCGGTGGCACTTGGCTCATATTGTTCTTCCAGTGCCATACATTTCGAGAAAAGATGCAATAGATAATGAATCTCTCGGATGTCAGTCGAGCAGGCAGCCGCCCACTTGCGTATGAGTTTGTTTGCAGTACAACTCTTCACCTGCGGCCTGCCGCGTGCGGCATGGCTCATCTTTTTCTCGTTAGACCAACGATAGAGTGTTTATGAAAACCAAAGAAATTGTAGCAACGTTCATTCTGGTTCTTCCGCTCTTCTGCGCGAGCCGCATTTGTGCTGCAGACGGTTTTGATGCGGTGCAATGTGGATCGGACATTGTAAAAGCTCTTCTCGGTCGCAAGATGCCGAATGAGAAGGTGAGTGTTCTTCAAGAGAGACACAAGGATTTGGGCCTTGAAGATCTCGGTGGTTCAGAAATATCCGACCGTTTATTTCTAGTGTCGTGGCGAATCTGCGGAGCGGAATATGTTCTTCTCGAAGACGACGATGTAGTGCGAGACGTCCTGAAATTTCCTGAACACTCAAAGAGCGCGCCCCAATTTGTTGGTTCGTGTCAATCAAATGGCCACGATCTCCCGGGCTCAGCGATTGGTATGCTCAAAAATGAAGAGGGTGTTGAGATGCTTCCGGTCGTGGTCGCGTGGAAGATCGACGAAAAGCAGGTGAAGTTCGTCAAGCTTCAGACAGAGGGACTTCGGTGTTCCCGCGATGGAATAATTACAGCCGACGGCGGTCTATGAGCGGTCGGTCTATCCGCTGAGCCTGAGCGACGGCCGAAATCGATGCTCAGTGGCGCGTGCTCGCGGCTCTATTCCAGCCTTTGCAGTGACGAAATGCCGTAGTTTTCCTGAAGCGCGGGTGCTTCTGCGGTTATCTGTGACGCGTCGAGCTCGATTTGTTTGGGATCCTCTTCCGTCTCGATCTTGATGAAACCGTCGATGGGTTGTTTTACGGCTGCGGCCAGGTCGTCGAGTGATTTGATTTCTTTGCCATTAACCTTTTTCACTGTCAGGTAAGCGAGATCATCATATCCGATGGTGCTGTTCGCCGGGAGAACCTGACTAAGAATCACCACGCGGCGGTTTCTGTCCGGAAACAGCTCGGATTGGAAATGGTCCATGTAGACTAAACGTTGTGGCGCTTCCCGTTCCCAGTTTCTCCCCCATTCTTTGAGATATTGGCGGGATAGCTCCTGGAAGATCATGCCCCCAAGAACGTAGTAGCGCGGCGGCTGATCGAGGGAATACGGCGGGCTCACGTAATCTTT
>JBLMXD010000210.1:0-2925 GCA_050257575.1 Alphaproteobacteria bacterium
CCGAAACGTAAATCCAGTGGAGAAAAAGCCCGCCTGTGGTTAACTAATAGGTTCGACATTTCTCGCCGGAATGCCTGCGCAATTCATCAAGATAAGTGGTGCCCGCCAGCACAATCTCAAGAATCTCCATGTTGAAATCCCCAGGGAGAAGTTGGTGGTCATAACCGGCTTGAGCGGCTCGGGGAAATCTTCGCTGGCATTCGATACTCTTTATGCAGAGGGGCAACGCCGTTACGTCGAGAGCCTCTCCGCCTATGCGCGGCAATTCCTCGATCAAATGGAAAAGCCGGATGTCGATTTCATCGAAGGATTGTCGCCTGCTATCGCCATCGAGCAGCGCAGCGCCGGTGCGAATCCACGGTCTACCATTGCGACGACGACCGAGATCTACGATTACCTGCGCGTTTTGTTTTCCGCTGTAGGTCAACCACACGACCCGGTCACCGGTCGACCCCTCAGCCGCCAAACACCTCAACAGATCGTCGATCAGGTGATGGGATACGAACCCGGTAGCAAGATCATTGTGTTGGCACCGTTGATAGAGAATCAGACCGGCGAATTTCGGGACGTACTTGAAAAGCTTAAACGTGAAGGATTTGTTCGCGCACGCATTGATGGTCACTTGATCGAACTCGATCGCCCGGCACCGATTCGGCTCAAGAAAGGAGAGCGACACACTATTGAAGCAGTGGTTGATCGGCTGGTGATCCGTGATGGCATGCGCACTCGCCTGACAGACTCGATCGAAACTGCCTTGAAATGGGGCGGTAATCGGATTGTAGCGTTACGCCAAAACTCACTGAGCGGCCAAAATCCGACATCCAACATCGGACCGGAACAATGGACAGAACACCGCTACTCCACCGATTACGGAGACGTTGAGAGCGGCTTCAATTTAGGCGAGCTGACACCGAGACATTTTTCCTTCAACAGCCATCTTGGGGCCTGCCCGGCTTGCCATGGCCTGGGAACTCAGCTGGTCGTGGATCCGGAGTTGATGATTTCCGACCAAACCAAAACGCTGGCGGAAGGTGTAATTACGCCGTGGCGGCGCGGCACCAAACGCATGCGAACCTATTACGGTCATCTGCAAACCGCACTAATCAAACATTTCCACGTGGACGAAGACGTACCATTCACCGATCTGCCCGAGTCGTTCAAAGCCGCTTTGTACTTCGGCACGAATAGCGAGCCGATCGAGATGGAGTTCGCCGCCAATGGCGAAAAGAAAATCAGGAAACCCTTTGAAGGGCTGGTGCCGCAAATGCAACGGCTCTACGAACAAACACAAAGCGAGTTCACGCGAAATCGCATTCGAGCATTCATGACACGCGAGCCGTGCAAGGAATGCGGCGGAGCCAGGCTCAAACCGCAAATCCTTGCCGTTACAATCAAGGAACGACCAGCCTCTGTCGAGGCTACGGACGGCAGGCAAGACCGCGAGCTGAACATCCATCAGTTCAGCCAGCAAACAGTGGAAGACGCACTGCAATTTATCGGCAGTCTCGATCTGAGCGAACAGCAACAGACGGTGGTAACCGACGTTGTCCGGGAGATTCGGTCGCGCCTGCAATTTCTCGTCAATGTCGGGTTAGGCTATCTCACATTGAATCGCGAGAGCGGCACACTTTCCGGAGGCGAAGCCCAACGGATCCGGCTGGCCACACAGATCGGCTCCGGTCTGGCAGGCGTTCTCTACATTCTTGACGAACCGAGCATCGGTTTGCATCAGCGCGATAATGCCCGTCTGCTTAAAACACTGCGAAAACTGCGAGACCTGGGAAATTCTGTGATCGTGGTCGAGCACGATGAAGAAACGATTCGGGCTGCGGACCACATTATCGACCTCGGGCCGGGCGCAGGGCCGCGTGGCGGCGAGATTGTGGCACAGGGAACGCTCGACGATGTGGTACACGCGAAGAATTCCCTGACCGGCGATTATCTTTCCGGACGCGCGCGCATCGCGACTCCAAAACAGCGCGCCCACCCGCGACCGGACGGCTGGCTCAGAATCGTAGCCGCAAGTGAGAACAACCTGAAAAAAATCGATGTCTCGTTTCCCCTCGGCTGCCTCACCTGTGTGACTGGTGTTTCCGGAAGTGGTAAATCGAGCCTGGTTGACGACATCCTGCGCCGCGCGCTTTTCCGGCATTTCTACAACTCAAAAGATAAACCGGGCACGCATGGAGCGATCCGCGGGCTGGAACAAATCGACAAAGCAGTGGTGATTGACCAAACCCCGATTGGGCGGACACCGCGGTCGAACCCCGTCACGTACACGAGCGCGTTTGGCCCCATACGCGAATTGTTCGCGCAATTACCCGCCGCACGGGTCCGCGGTTACGACGCAGGTCGTTTCAGTTTCAACGTGAAAGGCGGTCGCTGCGAAAACTGCGAGGGGGGTGGCTCGATCAAAATTGAGATGCATTTCTTGCCCGACGTTTATGTGGAATGCGAGGTCTGCCGGGGCAAGCGTTACAACCGCGAAACTCTCGAGATCACCTACAAAGGCAAGAACATTGCAGACGTGCTTGATTTGAGTGTGGATGAAGCCGCCCGTTTCTTTCGCAATATCCCCGGCATTTCAGAAAAGTTAAATTCACTGCTCGATGTGGGCCTGGGGTATCTCCGCCTTGGACAGTCAGGAACAACCCTTTCCGGCGGCGAGGCCCAACGGGTAAAACTTGCCACGGAGCTTGCCAAGAAAGCGACTGGACGCACTGTTTATATTCTCGATGAGCCAACAACGGGGTTGCATTTCGCCGATATTGAAAAATTGCTGGAGGTCTTGATGAAGCTCCGCAACGCGGGGAACACGATCGTGGTGATCGAACATAACCTCGAGATGATTAAGTGCGCTGACTGGATCATCGATTTGGGTCCCGAAGGAGGCGACCAGGGTGGCGAAATCGTAGGCGCTGGTCC
>JBLMXD010000211.1:0-5907 GCA_050257575.1 Alphaproteobacteria bacterium
GATTCCAATTGGCGCTGATAAAAACGGCTTCCAAGCCATGCAAATACCGCTGTCAAGCCAACAAGCCAGGCTGCCAGAACGGTCATTCGCCCCAGGAGATCGTGAACCGGTTTGTAAGCAAGCGCTCGTGGTTGTTCAACCACTGCGACCCAACCGGTCGATTCGATCGGACTAAAAGAGTAAAGATTGCCATGGCGCTCAAAATGCCCTGTCTCGCTCTCTTTGATTTCTTTGATCAGTTCGCCGTTTGTCGCAGCTGAACCTATTGCCGGATTCGGTTTAAAGTCGCTGGCGAATAGCGCTGCGCCGTTTTGATCGAGTACTTCGAAGAGAAGTCGGTTGGAGAACTCGATCGTGGAAAGGCGTTTGCCAATCCGTTCCACCAGCACCGCGACTCCGACGTAACCCAGGATGGTCCCATCCGGCCCTCGCACAGCTCCGACGATGTCAGTGATGGGCCGATTGTCGGACAATCGTGGATGAACTGCAGAAACAAAAACTCCGGTTGGCAGCGCTGCCGCTTTTTCGCGCCAGTACGGGGCTCCAAAATCCTTGCCGACCAACTCTGGCGCCGTCGGGATCGAGGCAATCAGCGCGCCATCGGCTGCGGTAACAAACATTCCATCAATCTGTGGATGTGAGTAGAACGCTGAGTTGATCCATTGCTGAGCGGCCTGCGAATCGGCGGCGGTCAAAACTCTGGCCGTGTCCGGGAGCGTTTGATAGTACTCGACAAGGCTCGTTGTCCGGCTCAGGTCGTGACCGACAAGGTGACTGACCAGCTGGATCAGCGTTTGACGGTCGTTCAATATCCGGAATTCCAATGTGTCGCGCAAGATCGTGTAGGAAACGATCAGCGTCAGAACTGAGGGAATCCAGCCTGCCAGAAGAATCGGAATTATGATCTTGGAGCGCTCGAAACGGTCACGCCTTCGTTTCGTCATGAAACCTCCCAACTACATGCCGGTGTTAGCGACGATTTGCTCCGTGACGGTTCACCGGCTGACCGCCTCAGGCAAGAAGGAATTCGCTAAAGATTAGGCTGGATTCCTGGGCGCATGGCGTCCGATGCGTATGGGAATCGCTAAATTGCACAGTTTGGGGCTTGTGAACCGACAAAAGAATGGTGTCTTTCAGGGCGATGTAACTGCAGTTTCGACTGCCTGATACGTCATTTTTGGATTGACGCAATCGCTGGAAATTGCATCATGTCGCCCTACTGCTTCAACCATTTTGCAGTCACAGCAATCTCCATGCAGGAAAGCGTCGGACATATTATCTGGTCGGTCGGTTATCTCAGCGTGCTTATCGGGCTTTCCGCTTATGGAATCCATCGCTATTTCATCATTTACTTGTATCTGAAAAACCGGAGGCGACCGCCGGTGCCGATGCACAATTTCGAGCAACTGCCGAAAGTGACCGTGCAGTTACCAATTTTTAACGAGGTCTATGTAGCCGAGCGCTTGATCCGTTCCGTGAGCCAACTGGATTATCCCCAGCACCTTCTGCAAATCCAGGTTCTAGACGATTCAACTGACGAGACGCGTGAGATAACTGCTGCCTGTACGGAGGAGTTATGCCAGCGCGGTTTCAATGTACAGCGGATCCATCGGACTGACCGCACTGGCTTCAAGGCTGGCGCACTCGCTGGCGGCCTCGCGGCCGCGGAAGGCGAATTTGTTTGCATCCTGGATGCCGACTTTGTTCCACAAAAAGACCTGCTTAAACGGACGATCCACTTCTTTACGGATCCGAAAGTCGGGATGATCCAAACACGCTGGGGGCACTTGAATCGCGGCTATTCAATACTTACACGCATGCAGGCGATCTTTTTGGATGGACATCTTCTGCTCGAGCAAATTGCGCGCAGTCGGAGCGGCCGGTTCTTCAATTTTAACGGGACAGCCGGCCTGTGGCGGCGTTCGTGCATCGAACAAAGCGGAGGATGGCAGTACGATACTTTGTGCGAAGATCTCGATCTCAGTTATCGCGCACAGCTTGCGGGCTGGAAATTCGTCTATCTCTCCGACGTTGTCACTCCGGCGGAATTGCCGGTGGACATGAATGGCTTCAAGTCTCAGCAGCATCGCTGGACCAAGGGTTCTGTCCAGACGTGCAAGAAATTGTTGCCGAGCGTCTGGCGCAGCCGGTTGCCGTTTCGGATCAAAGTCGAGGCGACCGGGCACTTAATGTCGAATTTCGCTTACCTGCTGCTGGCGATTCTCTGTGTTCTTTTATATCCCTCCACCGGTGGACCTGCGGTTGGCTGGGTCCGTACTGTGCTTGTCGATATTCCAATCTTCCTGGCAGCTTCAGTATCGGTTGGCCTTTTCTACATTTGTGCCCAGCGCGAACTGCATCCGGGGACGTGGATCAAAGAGATCCTTTTTCTCCCCTGTTTGCTTGCGTTGGGAATTGGTCTCTCGCTCAACAATGCGCGGGCGGTAGTCGAAGCGATTTTTAATCACAAATCGGATTTTACTCGAACGCCCAAGTACGGAATTGAACGCAAATCGCAGCCGTGGCGGAATTGTAAGTATCGACCTCTCAAATCAGTGCTTCCGTTGGCGGAGTTGGCCTTTGCCGTCTATTTCAGCTATTTCGTCGTGTACGCTATTACCCATGGGCAGTTTTTCTCGGTGCCGTTTTTGTTGATGTTTCAAGGCGGTTTCCTTTACGTTTGTCTGTGTTCGTTAGTGAGTGGCTGGTCGAGATTCAACGTTGGCAGTTCACGCGCGCGCGCTGCAATTCCCGCGTGACAAACTGGCAAATGTCGGTAAAAGGTTTCCCCATGTTTCGACCCCTGGCAGTCATTTTTAGTGTTATTACGGCCGCGTCCGCGTTCGCGATTGCGCCGCTGGATACTTCAAGCCAGCTAATCATCAGCGTGCGTGACCAGAAGCTGATGCTCGTGCGTAATGGTGCAAAAACGGCAGTCTATCCAGTGTCTACGTCCATGTTCGGGCTGGGCGATTCGTGGGGACGAATGACTACACCTCTCGGTTATCTGGCAGTCGAAAAGAAGATCGGCGACAACGCGCCAGTTGGCGCTGTGTTCCATAACCGGCGCCTAACGGGTGAAGTTTTGCAGCCCAATGCCCCGGGACGCGATCCGATTACCACACGCATTATCTGGCTGCGTGGATTGGAGCCGCAAAACGCGCACGCGTTTCAACGTTGCATTTATATCCACGGTACTCCGGAGGAGAAAAAGATCGGTCGCCCCGCCAGTTACGGCTGCATACGCATGAAGTCGAAAGACGTTGCCGAGCTTTACGCGCAAGTGCCTGTCGGTACTTTGGTACAAATTGTTCCTGATCGGCTGCCCAAAGTGGATAAGACG
Source organism: Alphaproteobacteria bacterium (assembly GCA_050257575.1). Classification (GTDB taxonomy): domain Bacteria; phylum Verrucomicrobiota; class Verrucomicrobiia; order Chthoniobacterales; family UBA10450; genus Udaeobacter. The sequence goes on from JBLMXD010000211.1 coordinate 3,344, forward strand.
AAGCCGCGTCAGGAAATGAGCGGCGGTGTCGTGGCTGTAGGCACAACGCCAGAGCCGCGGCCGAAGATAAGCGCCACCGCACTCGCGACGGCACCTTCAAGTCCGCTCACCATAGAGCAAATGCGCACGGCGGGAGTACTTGCCGGCGCCCGCCAAAAAGCGAGACTCGCGACGAACAAGCGCTTATAACAACCGCGCTAGCGTTCGATCGATAAATTTCTTCATCGCCGATGGCCAACACAAAATCAGCCGCTAAAAGTGCCCGACAGACACTTAAACGAGCGGCCCATAATCGAAGCGTTAAAACGCACCTGCGCAGACTGCAGAAACAAATCCGCTCCGCGCCACAGCGAACGGCCGATCAGATTCGCGCGGCAATTTCTGCGATCGACAAAGCGGCCAAGAGCGGAGTCATTCATCGCAACGCGGCCGATCGTCGCAAGGCCAGGCTGAATAGGTCGCTCGCCTCGGCGAAGTAGAGCGAGCTGTCATTCTGAGCGAAGCGAAGGATCCCGCGAAAGTTCATTTTGACCCATGCCACTGGATTCCTCGACTGCACTCGGAATTAACAGTTCCATCTTCCCGTTGCATATCTTATTGGCCTGATAGATTCTGTGGAATGATTCCTGCGCTGCTGCTCGTCTTCTCGGTCGTCGCTTATCGGGTAACGACGGGATTGCTCATTCATTCCGGGACGAACTGGCTTTCCAACTTTACGCCGCTTGCTGCAATTGCCCTTTGCAGCGCCGCCTATTTGCCAAGAAAATTCAAGTTCTCGGTGCCACTGCTGACACTGTTCGCTTCCGATGTGATTATTAATCTCAGCTACGGTGCGCCTCTGTTCGATGGCCAGATTGTCGTCCGGTACTTAGCGCTGGCACTTATTGGGTTCATTGGAGTTCTCTTGCAGAATCGCGCGTCGCTGAAAACGCTTTTGCCGGCATCGATAGCCGCATCCACGCTCTTCTATCTAATCACGAACATCTTCTCGTGGTTGAGCGACCCGGGGTATGCGAAGAATTTCGCCGGACTGATTCAGTCGCTGACCGTGGGGTTGCCTCAATACAGTGCGACGCCGACCTGGATGTTTTTCCGTAATTCATTCGTCAGCGATCTCATATTCACTTGTCTGTTTGTCATTTGCATGAACGCGGGCCGAAGCTTGGGGAGATCGCGGGGACGAGCCGTTCCGCGATTGCGGAATCCTGTTGCTGCTGGATGATCGACGATGCAGCCCGCGGAGCAGCGCGACGAAGTCGAGATGCTGTCGCTGATGCTGTTGATCCGGCGCTTTGAGGAACGCGCTAGTCAACAGTACCAAGCGCAGAAGATTGGCGGGTTCTGTCACCTTTACATCGGTCAGGAAGCGGTCGTGACCGGCGCGATTGCCGCGGTGCGTCCCGATGATTACATCATTACCGCTTATCGCGATCACGGACACGCCCTGGCTCGTGGCACAAGCGCGAACGCATGCATGGCGGAGCTTTTCGGGAAGGCTACAGGTTGTTCGCGGGGCCTCGGCGGATCCATGCACTTTTTCGATAAGCGACACAACATGTACGGCGGTCACGCCATTGTCGGTGCGCACGTCCCGCTGGCGGTCGGGCTGGCGTTCGCGATCAAGTACCGCGGTGAAGACCGCGTTACGCTGTGCTTCTTCGGGGACGGCGCCATTAATCAGGGTTCATTCCACGAAGCCCTGAATCTCGCCGCGCTATACCGATTGCCGATTATCTTTGTTTGTGAAAATAACCTTTTTGCCATGGGCACGTCCGTCAAACGATCGACATCGCTCAAGCAGATCGTAGATCGCGCGGAGGGCTACGATATTCCCGGGGAAATCGTTGACGGAATGAATTTTCGGGAGGTGCGCGACAAAGTCGCCGAGGTTGCCGATTCGATCCGGAAAGAAGCGCATCCCGCTTTTCTGGAAGTGCGCACGTATCGTTATCGCGGTCATTCCATGTCGGATCCGGCGAGCTACCGGACCAAGGATGAATTAGAAAAATATCGCCTTGATGATCCAATCATTCGTTTGCGCGCGCAGCTCACCCGCGAAGGAAAATTAACAAACGAACAGTTCGATCAGCTCGATAAAGAGGCCAAGGAAACGGTTCTGGCATCAGTGAAGTTCGCCGAAGAAAGCCCGGAGCTGCCGGCAAAGGAACTTCACGATTTTGTGTATTTCAACGGGGCAAAGCCGTGAGGGAAATCACATATCGCCAGGCCTTAAATGAAGCGCTCGCCGAAGAGCTCGAGCGCGATCCGAGCGTTTTCTTGATGGGTGAGGAAGTTGCGGAATATCAGGGTGCTTACAAAGTCAGCGCCGGATTACTGCAGCGCTTTGGCCCGAAGCGTATTATTGACACGCCGATCAGCGAGAATGGATTTGCCGGGCTGGGCATCGGTGCGGCAATGGTCGGCTTGCGACCGATTATCGAGTTCATGACGTTCAGTTTTTCGCTCGTCGCCTTCGACCAGGTGGTGAATAACGCCCCCAACATGTTCATGATGTCCGGCGGGCAATTCAATATCCCGATTACTTTTCGCGGCCCGAACGGCCC
>JBLMXD010000212.1:0-4001 GCA_050257575.1 Alphaproteobacteria bacterium
CGGAGCGCGGTCGTTTCCGTTCGCTGCTGCTAAAGGCGCTTCAGGATTTCCTGGGACACGCAACTGAAAAACTGAATGCACATAAGCGCGGAGGCGGCGTGAAATTTGTTTCCTGGGACGCCTGGATGGCCGAAGCGCCCTCACAATTGACGATCTCCGCGCAAGCACTCAATTCCTGGTCCCCCGAAAGGTTGTACGATCTGCGCTGGGCTGCGACAGTGGTTGAACAAGCGCTCTATCGTCTGCGCGAGGAATGCCAAAGCAAAAAACGACTTAGGTTATTTGAAACGTTAAGTCTTTATCTTGCCAGCGAGCGCGCGGATATTTCGTATTATAACCTGGCTACGACATTAGGGATAGCAGAGTCTGCGGTCAAAAAACAACTTCACAATTTGCGCCGTCGGTATCGCTGGTTGCTCTGTGACGAAGTCGCGCAGACCGTCGAAGACCCGCGCGATGTGGAAGGAGAGATTCGCCATCTGTGCGCGACGCTGGCGGCCGCCACGGAGGCAGCAGTCTAATCACAAATAGATACCAATGGATGCGAATAGGTGGAACGCGTTGTTTCGAACGCGTTGGCTCCGGGCCCGTTGTGATCGGCTCGTCGCGGCGAACCGATGCACCTTTATTGGTGTCAATTCGTGTTCGTTCGTGGTTAAAACATGAATCTCTACGGGCTGTCCGATTCGGTCGCGGGCGCGAGTGAGTCGCCGGTCAAGTGCGAACAGTGCGGCGCGACGACGCGATTAGGCAATGGGCTTTGCCTGAACTGTACAATGCGGCAGGGACTGGATATCGATTGCGAGGCATCGCTCGAATCATTTGAAGCGATCCTGGCGGAAGACGAAGTACAGGATGCGCAGTGGCGGGTTGGGAACTACGAGATTCTGGAGGAAATCGGGCGAGGCGGAATGGGTGTGATTTACCGTGCGCGTCAGCGCCATTCCCGCCGGATCGTGGCGCTCAAACGAATGGTCTCGTATCACGCCGATTCGCGCGAGACGCGGGAACGTTTCCGGCGCGAAGCCGAAGCAGCATCCAGTCTCGATCATCCCAACATTCTGCCGATCTACGAAATTGGCCAGGGCGAAGACGGGATACCGTTCTTCAGTATGAAGTACGCAGCCGGCGGCAGCTTGCAAAAGGCTGCCGCTGCTCTGCGCAAAATTCCACGCGAATGCATTCGGCTAATGGCCAAAGTGGCACGCGCAGTGCAATACGCGCATGAGCAGGGGATTTTGCATCGCGATCTCAAACCGGGAAATATTTTGCTCGATGGCCACAGCGAACCATTCGTGACCGATTTCGGGTTAGCCAAATGGCTTGATACTGGTACTGATCTCACGCGTACACTCACCATCTTCGGTACACCGGGTTACATTGCGCCCGAGCAAGCAAAAGGGCCCGCAGCGAAGCTCACTCCCACAGCCGATGTTTACAGTCTCGGTGCGATCTTGTTCGATCTTTTCACAGGGCGTCCACCGTTTCTCGGCGACCACGCGCTAGCTGTGATTCAACAGGCCAGCGAAAAACCGGCGCCCAAACTGCGCTCGGTTGCGCCGGCGTTGGACCGCGATTTGGAAACCATCTGTACCCGTTGCCTGGAGCGCGAACCGCGGGCGCGCTATCACTCGGCCGCCCATCTTGCTACCGATCTCGAACGTTGGCTGGAAGGCCGCCCGATTGTTGCGCGTCGCGTTTCGCCATCGGCGCGGGTCTGGAGGTGGTCGAAGCGCAACCCCAGGCTTGCTATCGCCATAGCCGTAGCTGTTTGCTCTGCCGCAGCTGCTGCGTTCTTGTTTTTCTCCGAGAATGGCCCGCTCTCCCAGCCCGGCCTGGGTTCCAGGCTGCAGGCAACGAACGCGCAAGTGAAGACGATTGCCGTTCTTCCGTTCAAAATGGTGAACGCAAATGCTGCCGACGAATACCTCGGCATCGGCCTGGCCGACACTTTGACCACGCAAATCGGCAGAATTCCGGAGATTCTTGCTCGGCCGCCAAGCGCGGTGCAAAAATATACCGAATCGCAAACGCAGGATCCTTTGGCCGCAGGCCGCGAACTGCGGGTTGAAGCCATTCTCGACGGAACGATCCAGCGCAGAGCCGACAAACTTCACGTGACCGCGCGCCTCTTGCGGATTCCGGATGGCGCACTGCTATGGTCGGGGGAATTTGACGAGCAGTTCACAAAAATATTTGAAGTTCAGGATTCTATTTCACAAGACGTCGCAAAAGCGTTGATCGAGAACTTGAGCAGTGAGGATAGGAAGCTATTGACGAAACGCCATACGGATAACCCCGAAGCATACCGAGCCTACCTGAAAGGCCGTTACTTCTGGAACAAGCGAACGCCAGCTGCACTGGAACAGAGCCTTGGATTTTTCAGGCAGGCACTCGATCTGGATCCAACCTACGCCTCGGCTTATTCCGGTATCGCCGACGCTTACGCGCTGCTGGTCTGGCAGGAGCAACGTCCGCGAAACCAGTTCATCCCACGAGCTAAAGCCGCTGCAATTCAAGCACTCGAAATTGATGAGATGCTTGCCGAACCCCACGCCACTCTCGGCTATCTGAAGTTCTGGTACGACTGGGATTTTGCCGGCGCGGAGTCAGAGTTCCTGCGAGCCATTGAATTAGATCCCGATTACGCCACGGCGCATCACTGGTACGGTGAATCCCTCAGCCTCATGGGCCGATTCGATGACGGTTTTAAAGAGTTGCGAGTTGCGCAACAGGTCGATCCACTTTCCGCCATTATCAGCGCAGACATGGGCAAGTTGTTTTTCCTGGCTCGGAAGCCAGACGAAGCGGTCGCGCAACTGCGGAAGGCGCTCGAACTGGACCCCGATTATCCGCTGGCGCACTCCTTTCTCGCATTGGCATACAACCAGAAAGGACTGCATGAACAGGCGATCGCCGAGTTAGAGAAAATTGCTAACCGCGACGGCAGCCGGACAATCTTCAAAGCCGTGCTCGGATTTGTTTATGGACAATCGGGGCGCAAAGACGACGCGATGAATATCCTCAGCAAACTGAAAGGATCGACATCGTCCGACCAAGTCGGTTCGCCGTTCGAAATCGCGCTGGTGTATATTGGTTTGGGTGAAAAAGATCAGGCCCTCGAATGGCTTGAGAAAGCAAAAGCCGAGCACGATCCGTTTCTACCTTACATAAAAGACGACCCGAATTTTGATAGTCTGCGCCGTGAATCGCGCTTCACCGATCTCTTACGCAGTGCTGGATTTGCCAATTAGCCTTTCGCATCGACGAAATGCCTGCTCGGTGATTTCGTTTGGTTCCAAAAACGTTCCGTCGAGGGAAGTCACTATGGATTCCAACAAAGATCCGGACGGCAACTGCAATAGCCGTGCTTCTTACTGCGCCTTGATTTCGGTGTGAAAGACGCCTAGCCAGCGTCCCCCACGCTCGATGTACACGCTGCCAGCATTATAGCCTCCTGATCTGTCCTGTCCGTTGAACGTTCCTTTCGTCGTAACCTTGTAAGTGACCACCGCGACATCGGACCGAGGGAACACCACTTTCACGTCGGCAAGAGAGTATTCCTGGAGATCGGCTTTCGCCATATCCGCGACTTCCTTTTCTAACGTCTGGATCCCCTCCGCGTAGACGCCATGATAATCCGTCGCCATCAGCTTCTTAAAAGCATCCGCATTTTTGTTTTTGTATGCTTCCCAAGCGGCTTTTTCACTCTGGATGATGGCCGTTTCGTTGCCAGCCGCGTTTTGCACGTGGTTCGTCTGGCCGAAACAAATCGCAAGGATCGCAAGCAGCGACGTGCTAAGCAAAATGATTTGTTTTTTCATAATTAGCCTGACCGGTTTTAGCACTCTACCGCTGTTGCGGATAGGGTAGAATGGAACCAGGCTTAATCGCTCAACTCAACGTTCCAGTACGCGAGGTCTACGAAGTGTTTCCAGAGATCGTGCTGCGGTGCTGAGAACGTAATCTGCACAAACGGCCGCCATTTCGGCCGCTTCGGT
>JBLMXD010000213.1:0-5874 GCA_050257575.1 Alphaproteobacteria bacterium
CTAATCATTGTAGTCGGGGAGAATCGGAGCTTCGACAATGTATTCGGCACGTACGCGCCATCTAGTCCAACGCAGACAGTGTGGAACCTGCTGTCCCAGGACATCGTCCAGATCAACGGTAATATTGGAACGAACTTTGAAGCGGCGGCGCAGCAGGAGGCGACCGACACAATGACGTATGAGCTCAGTCCCACGCAAACGGGTCATTTTCAATCCTTGCCGCAGCCGAGCACTACTCTCAGTGCGCTGCCAACCGGGCCGTGCAACTTGGAACCTGGGATCTTCTGCAGTGACATCGGGCTGGATCAAACATCGCAGGGGCTTCTGTCCACTCGAGGTACGGGTCAGTCCGCCTATGATCCCAAGATCGGCGCAACTCCCGTGCCCGATTGCCGTTATCCATCTGATCTATTCAATGGGCCTTACTTGCTCCTAGGCAATTCAGAATTGAACAATTGCGGGACGCCCTTCCCCCCTGGGGTTGAGACGATTGCGAACACGACTTACACGAGCAACACAGGTGACCCTGTACATCGGTTCTATCAGATGTGGCAACAGTCCGATTGCTCTATTGCGAACATCACCCCGGAAAATCCCAGCGGCTGCGCCCGCGACCTTTTCACATGGGTCGCGGTAACCGTGGGATGGGGGTTCACCAACCCGCCAATGACAAACCAGGATACCTTTCAAGGAGGCGTCGCAATGGGCTATTACAGCATGTCTCAGGGTGATTTCCCCTACTTTCTCGATCTGGCGGAGAACTACGCAATAAGCGATAACTACCACCAGCCGGTGATGGGCGGTACTGGACCCAATTCGCAATTCCTGTTCACTGGCGACGTTTATTACTTTACTGACGCGAACGGAAACCCGGCGATGCCTGCCGCAGATCTCATAGAGGATCCAAACCCTAGAGCTGGCACTAACAATTTCTACAACAACGACCACTTTAACGTTGCGGCGGACCCGGGCAGCACAGGTGTTGCGTTCACTAACTGTTCCGATGGCACGCAGCCGGGGGTTCAGCCAATCATGAGTTACCTTCAGGCGCTACCGTACTCGCCGTTCCACAACGGCAACTGCGATTCAAACCATTGGTACCAGCTTAATAACGATTATCCCAATTACACCACGATGGGCACGATAATCAGCAATCAAGATGTGAATGAATTCCCCGCCGGACCTGCGTTTTCGATTGGACCGCAGACGATTCCGACCATAGGCGATGCTCTTTCAGCTCACAATATCTCATGGAGGTATTACGGAGGAGGTTTCAGTGTGGCGAGTCATGACCCACCATCCAACAGCCTTTACTGCGCAATTTGCAATGGATTCCAGTATGCAACGTCGATCATGACGACCTCCTTGCGACAGAACCTGGTGGACTTGCAGCAGTTCTACTCCGACGTGGCCGCTAACCAGTTGCCCGCAGTTACGTTCCTCAAGCCCGACGTACTGCTCGATGGTCATCCTGGCACCTCGACGCCTGCATTGTTTGAAGCATTCGTGCGCAAAGTAGTAAATAGCGTAAGAGCGAATGATCAGCTGTGGAGCGACACAGCCATCCTAATCACATTTGATGAAAGCGGTGGCCTCTACGATTCGGGCTACATTCAGCCCATCGATTTCTTCGGTGATGGGCCGCGCACGGTTTTGATCGCGGTGTCGCCTTTTGCCAAGCACGGTCACGTCGATCACACTTATGCCGATCACGCATCGATTCTGAAGTTCATAGAGTGGAATTGGAATTTGCCACCATTGTCCTCGCGCAGCCGTGATAATTTGCCCAACCCGGTTTCCGCGCCCAATGCTCCCTATTTTCCGCTTAACAGCCCGGCGATTGGTGATCTCCAAACGATGTTCACGTTTTCGCTCCAAAGTCCGCCGCCTCGCCCTACTCCCACGCCTCGCCCTACTCCCACGCCCAGGCCTTAATACCGATGGCAGTGTTACGGGCGCCGGTTGAAAGGCTGAAGAGGGAATTATCACCCTCAGCGGTGTTTTGGTTTGCGGTAGCCTCCGTCGGGCGGCGGGGCAACCGCTCGCGCGACGGGCGCAACCCCGAAGCAGCCAACCACAGCGGCGATGAGAAGTGACAGCCTCATTGTTTTGAATTGAATCAATGATTTCATGGTTCTTCCTTTCCTTTTCCCGTTCAGTTACTTTCTGGGATTGCGGGTCCGGAAGAGGCGAAGAACCTGGCTGGGAAAGTCCTCGCCTGATTCAGATCCGTATAGCGACGCCAAGTCTGGCGAAAATCACGCCAGCTAGTCAAGATAATGTCTGTCAGCCGCGTGAGGCGAAGCCTTTTACGCAATTCGAATTCTAGCTAGGCGTCCACGTCAAGCGGTTTGACACCTCAGGTGGCGACGCCGCTCGGCTTCACGCCTTCGATCGTTGCGGAAACCACGTAATCTTCGATTTTTTTTCCAGGAAGCCATTCGCGAATAAACGAACGAGACGCATCCTTTGGCGCAATTCTGATGTCGACAAATCCAGCCTGCCGCAACATCTCCTCCAATTCGTTGATATGCGAAGCGCCCGCCACGCATCCGGTGTAGGCCGTCCAATCTCCTCTGACTTCATCCGGCAACGTCGCAGTCGCAACGACGTCGGCGACGGCAAGTCGACCGCCGGATCTCAGAACACGGTAGGCTTCCCGGAACACACGCGGCTTTTCCGGAGATAGATTGATTACACAGTTGGAGATGATCACGTCGATGCTGTTGTCTGCCACCGGCAGCGCTTCAATTTCACCCATCCGGAACTCGACATTTGCGAAACCGTTCTTCTGCGCGTTCTCGCGCGCCTTGTTCAGCATCTCGTGTGTCATGTCGACGCCGATCACGTTACCCGTGGGGCCGACCGCGCGAGCAGCGAGAAAACAATCGAACCCTGCTCCGGACCCGAGATCGAGAACCGTTTGCCCTGGCTGTAGCGACGCGATCGCCAAAGGATTTCCACAACCAAGTCCCAGACTCGCAGCTTCCGGAGCAACGGCTGACTCTTCGGCTGAGTAACCGAGTGCGTCGGTACTCGTGGAAGTGCAACACTCGCTCGTGCAGGACGATGATTCCCCTCGAGCTGTCGCGCCATAGCGCCGCCGGACTTCTTCGCGAATGGTTTCTGATGACGATTCGGTAAGCTTTGTTTCCATCCGATTAGTGAAACCTGCAACTCATCGTGACGCAAACTTAGAACCGAATTCCGCCGCTCGCGACTATGGCCTGTTGACGACGACCTCTGAAGAGGGCATTGAATCGCGCACCTCCAGTTTCGCATCAACTCGCTGGATCCGCGCCGCCTGTTGTTCCAATTGTTCCCTCAGAAGCTGAATTTCCTTCTGTTGCTGTGTGTTGAGCGTCTCGAATTCATTTCTTAGTCGCGCAATACCGCTCTCCTGTTCCCGAATTTTTTGCTCTTGTGCCTCAACTTTGCGGTGTTCTTTGAGGAACTCGTTGAGCAACATGGCGTTCACTTGGTCGTAGCGTACGCTGTAAGGTTTTCCTTCCTTGTCCCGCACCACGAGATCAGGGTTGACCTTTTCCACGTCTTCAGCGACCAGGCCGAACTGCGCCTTTCCCAACGAATCAATCTCCTTTTTATAATGGAAGGTAACAGGCTTGAGCCGAAAGAGTGCTTCGCTGGCTCGCCCCGTTGGCTTGATCTCATCTTTAAACCGCTGGGAAGAAGTCATGGTCCCAAGTCTCCCACTTGAGTTAATGAAGACGGCGGTTCCTCCAGAAGAAGTTGCACCGAAGATTTGGCCTATGTAGCAGCTGTTGTCCACATTTTGACCATCATGACCGATACAAATAACATCATGGGCCGTGCTGACATTGATCCCGGCCTCTTCACCCACGGCAATGTTGCCGATGCCGGTGGTGTTGTTCTGGAGCGCTTCCCAGCCTACGGCCGTATTGCAGCAACCGGTGGTGCTGAAGACTAGCGCATTAAGACCGACCGCCGTATTAGAGCTGGAGGTAGTCATCTCCAGAGCATGAAAACCGACAGCCGTGTTGGCCTCGCCTGCAATATTGCTACCTAGTGTACCGAAACCGAGGGCTGTATTGCTACTGCCGATCGTATTGTTGTCGAGGGCAAAGGCGCCAACAGCTACGTTTTCCACACCGTCAGTGTTATCTGAGAGCGCAGCGGCGCCAACGGCGGTATTCCAGTCAGCGTGATTCGAAAAGAGCGCGCCAGCGCCCACAGCGGTATTGTCGTTGCCGGTAATATTGTTCAACAGCGCAGGATTGCCGATCGCCGTATTGCGGCTGCCTTCGGTGTTCATATAAAGCGCGCTGTCACCGATGGCGGTGTTGCGCTCACCAATCGTGTTGAAATAGAGCGTGAACTCGCCGTTGGCTGTATTGTAGTTCCCGTCCGTGTTGCTGAAGAGCGCGAATGCTCCCGTGGCCGTGTTGCCCTCGCCGGTATTGTTATAAACAAGCGCGTCTACTCCATTGGCCGTGTTGTCCGCGCCGCTAGTGTTGAGCAAAAGCGCCCCCGCACCCACCGCAGTATTGGAATCTGCGTTGTTGAGAGCCAGCGCTCCGCCGCCAAGACCCGTATTAAAACTGCCCGTGGTGTTCGAAAACAGCGAATACCACCCAACTCCTGTGTTCCCGAGCCCGCTGGTAAGACTCTGAAGCGCCTTGCACCCTTCTGCTGTCGTGTAATTGGGATAACACCCGTCCGGTGCCGGACTCACCGCGCGCACCTGCGGCAAAAGACCAAAACACATTATCGGGATCAGAAGCTGAACTAATTTGTGAAGTTTCATAACTTGAATTTTTCCTTTCTTTGATTTGCCCGGTCGCTCTTAACCCAGGTACTGCTCATCTGAAAAAGGGGAAGAAAGTTCCGGGACAAAGCTTTCTGCATCCCCCAGTCCAAATTGATTTTCGATGGCATCGCGGTCGAGTCTTGAACACCTCAAGAGGGCCACGCAAGACAAATTCCGGAGTGAAAAAGCGTTCGGAGCAAACGGTGATTAGGTCGTCGTCGACCCTTGTTCACCGCGCCGCCTACGAAAGAAGCCCTGCAAAATTGCTGCGCATTCATTTTGCAAAACGCCGGACGTAACTTCACAACGGTGGTTGAAGCCGCGCATTTGCAAAAGATTCGTCACGCTTCCGGCTGCACCGGCGGCAGAATCCGGGCACCCGAAAACGACGCGGAGGATTCGCGTATGCACGAGAGCGCCTGCGCACATCGCACACGGCTCCTTGGTGACATAAAGGTCACAATCGGTCAGGCGCCAGTCGCCAACGGCTGCCTCTGCTTCTGTTAGCGCCAGCATTTCGGCGTGCGCGGTGGCGTCCTTGAGCAACTCCACCTGATTGTGGGCGCGCGCGATGACCTTGCCTTCGCGCACCACCACGGCGCCAACCGGAACTTCGTCCGCCGCGTACGCTTTCTGCGCCTGCCGTAATGCTTCGTGCATGAAATATTCGTCAGTCATTACCAGGCTATAGTAGTTAAACCATCTGCATGCTTAAAATAGAACTTCGGGCTGAGCACTGTAAGTGTGTAGCCTTGTAACTTTTTAACTTTTTAACAGCAGGCGCCACGCTGCGCTTGCCCCGAAAAGGTCTTGCGCTAATTAGAAACTGCCCATGCACGACAATATCGAATCGCACCTGGTCGAAAAACGCGTTTTCCAACCACTACGAGAGTTCAGCAGCAAGGCGCGGATCAAAAGTCTTGCTCAATATCGCCGAATGCATCGGGAATCGATCCGGCAGCCAGCGACGTTCTGGGCACGCGAAGCAAAGGAGTTGGTGTGGCGGTCCCCTTGGAAAAAGGTACTCGAATGGAAGCCACCGTTCGCCAAGTGGTTTGTCGGGGCCAAGCTCAACATTTCGGAAA
>JBLMXD010000214.1:0-4680 GCA_050257575.1 Alphaproteobacteria bacterium
CAGACGTTAACTCGCCAACCCCGGAAGGATCGAAATGGGTGGCGGGAAGTTTTTACGAAAAAATTCCGCGTCCCTCGCCCAGGCAACGCCTTGGTCGAGCAGTTCGATGCTCGCCGACGGAAACATCGTACCACGCGGGGTGCGCCGATTACGCCTTCCCTTTGATCAGTCGATATAACAGCAACAGCACCATGGCGCCCACAATCGACATGATCCAGCCGGCGGCGTAATTCTCGCCCATAAACATGCGACCGATCCAGGTACCGACGAATGCGCCGGCGATTCCAAGAAGGATTGTCACGATGAAACCACCGGGATCTTTTCCAGGCATCAGTAGTTTCGCAATAGCGCCAACGATAAGGCCGACCACAATAGTCGTAAGAATAGAACCGAAGGTCATAGTGATCCGAGTTGTATCGGGTCGATCTGCGCATGGCAAGCAAATTGGTTTGAATCGGCAGTCTCAATTTGGTTGTGCCTAAAGCGGCTGCATCGGACAGGTGCAGGCGTCACTCCCGACACGCTTCAAGCGAATTTCAAAGCTGAACGACCTGTGCAGATTGGATGTCCTGGCTGGCAAGAATCCGATCGAGCAACGCGGCATCTGGTGCGGTGTCGAGATTCAACACAGTGAGCGCTGTCCCACCCGCCTGATTTCGACTCAGCGACATCGTCGCAATATTCACCCCGTGCTCGCCGAGCAGCGTGCCGATGCGGCCAACCATTCCGGGGCGATCGGTATTTTCCAATACGAGAACCGCGCCGTGTGGGCGCGCTTCGACCGGACGGCTGTTGATGCTTACGATTCGTGGTGTCGCCCCAAAAAACGCGCCGCCAACGGAAACGGTTTTTCCTTCGCCCACCGCGGAGAGTTCGAGCATATCGGTGTAATCGCCGGGCGCGCTCAATCGTGATTCGCTCACTTTTAATCCGAGAGTTTCGGCAAACGCTGGCGCGTTCACTTCGTTCACTTCGCTGCCCCCAGCGTTTTGGAGAAAACCCTTGAGCACAGCGCGTGTAATGGCGGTGGTGTCGACCTCGTTAACCTTGCCGCTGTAGTTGATGTTGAGCGACTCCGCACGTTTGGGAGCGATCTGCGATAGAAATTTGCCAAGCTTTTCGCCAAAGCGCAGGTGAGGTCCTATGATCGCGAGCGTTTTCGCATCGAGATTTGGCATGTTCACGGCGTTCCTGATCGTGCCTTCAAGCAGCACTGCACGGATCGATTGCGCGATCTCGAGACCCACGCTCTCCTGCGCTTCCGCAGTTGATGCCCCAAGATGCGGGGTCAGAACAAGGTTCGGGACGTTGCGTAACGGCGAATCGACCGGCAATGGTTCCGTTTCGAAGACATCCAGCGCAGCGCTGGCAACATGCCCATCTCGCAACGCCTGAGCCAGCGCAGCTTCGTAGATCAAACCTCCGCGTGCACAATTGATAAGGCGCACGCCGCGCTTCGTTTTCGCCAACCGGTTGGCATCGAGAATATGGCGGGTCTCCGTAGTAAGTGGTGTGTGCAACGAAATGAAATCGGCGCCGGTGAGCAAGTCATCGAGTTCATCCACGAGTTCTACTTGCAGACTGCGGGCACGGGCCGCGGAAAGATACGGATCGTAAGCGACCACCCGCATGCCAAATGCGATCGCGCGCCGCGTAAGCTCGCTACCGATCCGGCCCATACCAATCACGCCGAGTGTTTTGTTGTAGAGCTCGACGCCTTCGAAATTCTTTTTGTCCCACCTTTTGCCGCGAACGTTTGCGTCTGCCTGCGGAATCTTCCGCGCAGCGCATAGCAATAGCGAAAAGGCATGCTCGGCAGTCGAGATCGTATTTCCGCCTGGCGCGTTCAACACCACGACGCCACGGCGCGTGGCTGTCTCAACATCCACGTTGTCCACCCCGACACCCGCGCGACCGACAACGCGGAGTTGCCCACCGGCATTCAAAACGTCAGCCGTAACCTTGGTTTGGCTACGCACCACAAGCGCGCTGAACGGCGAAATGGCCTCGACAAGTTCGCGCTCGGTCAGCCCCGTTTTGACCGTCACCTCCAGGGCGTGCTCGCGGGCGAGTTCGTCCACTCCGCCCCGGGAAATGGAATCGGCGACGAGGACCTTCGGAGGTGTCACAACAACTGTAGGTTTCGATTACTAAGTAAAGATGAACGTGCGTTTCAACGTAAAACTCAAATCGTAAAACTTAAAATAGTTCTGTTTAAGATTCATACGCATACGAAAGCGAAGAGCGTTCTATGTCTTGTTCGCGATCGCAACTGCGCTTGCAGCCATGGGCCTATGAGCTGCCCAATTTCGTCCGTACCAGACGCCCCGAACCAGCCACAAGCCGGTGGCTACAGCTCAGCCGTAAATGATCAGATGAATTGAGTCCGGCAGGTGCTGGGCCACGTTATTGGCGACGCTACCCCGAAGCAGCTTTGTCATTGGCGTGCGTTGCGACGCACCGATGATTAGATAATCGATTCCCATCGTGGCGGCGAGATCCAGAATCGTGGAGGCTGTGTCCTCGCTTACCGAGTAAATTGGCAGTACGCAAATGCCGCGCTCGGCACCGAGCTTAAGCATCATTGACATAATCGCGGCAGCCTCGGGGTTATCCTGCCACCGGCCACGTAGGGGCGGCGGTGGACCGCCGCCATAAAAGATGGCGATCTCTCTCACGTAAAGAACGCATAAGGTTGCCTTGCGGAGTTGTGCTTCTTCGAGAGCAAATCTGAGCACAGGGGTGATACCGCGTGCGGCGACCATGATCTTTTGTCCTTCCTCCAGCCGCGGCCGCATGCTGGTCACAAGGTCAGGTGTCACCATCTGCGCGACCTCCCGGGTGACGGTCAGCGTCGTCAATCCCTGGCGTTTCAGCGTGTAAGCACGTAATCCCAATCCGCCGATCAAAATCGCGAGCACAAATTGAAGTGCGTCGAGCTTCGTGTGGGCCAGGGTCAACTCGACCAGGGCTAGGATAACGAATGTAATGCCGAACAACACACGATCGTACCAGGTGAAATCTACCGTCCGATTAAATGTACAGGAACCGAGGTTCACTGTGATCGCTCCGACTACGCCAATGGCATAGAGACCGGCGAGTGCCGTGAAGTTGGCTGCAAAAAGCAGAACGACGACTGGCAGGCCAACAGCAATCACTAGGGGCCACAGGGGAACACCGTGGCGATTGAGGCGTAGAAATTGCCGCGGCATTTCGCGATCGCGCGACATCATGTAAAGAAGGCCTATCATTGCCACGATCGCGGTGTTGGCTGCGCTTAGAAGCAGCAGGCAGAAAACGATTCCGACGATCCAGCCAAAAATCTGTCCGACCGCAGGCGAAAAGGTTGCGGTTGCAAATTGCTCCCCTACGAAGCGTAACATATCCTCACTTCTCTGACCGAGGACTCCAGCGATGGTGCCCTTGTCCGTTAAATGCAGGGTTGTACCGAGCACAGATGGCAGCGAAAGCATGACCCATCCAAGCAGCGCTGTACCAACAACAACTTCGACCGCTACGGGCAAAATTGCTTTGAGCGACTCACGAGCAACGCGTGGGTGTTCCATGGTTGATCCTGGATCGAGCTTCATCACCCCAGTGAGGTTTGCTATCGACTCCGCACCTGATAAAGCCAGGATTACGCCGACAAATTGCACCCACACGGTGGTCAGACTCTGATGTGGCGGCTCGAGAAATCGCGTAGTTAAATGCGGTACGCCGAGTGCGATCAAAAGCACTACCACTACCGCGGTCGGCAGCGCCAGTGCCACAGCGAAACTGCCCGAATGCTTTGGGCCGAGATAGTTGATTAAGCCCATGACTAAAAGCACCGCAATGGTCGTGAGAGCGATGTGTTCGCGCAGGAACCTGATCCAAGAGACATCCTCTGTCCCTGAAGTGATGTAACTTAGCGCCGACCAGCCACTCAGAGCGGCCGTTACGGTTAGGTCTGCAACGAGCAACAGGGCTCCAACGACGGCCAGCAAACGTCCCTGTGAACGGGCGGACGAGTAAACACCGCCGCCATCGGGAAAATGACGACAAATGACGATGTAATTTATGCCGACAAGGGCCGTTACCGCGCAAACTGCAAGGATGATCGGCAGCGATGAAAATCCGGCGGCGACAAAAGCAAGACCAATCACATAAGCCTTGCTCGTACCCCAATCGCCGTACAGCAACGCTGCGGCACGCTTCCAATCGACATTGCGCGGCCGATGCACGCCCGCACTCGCGTCGAGAACAACATCATCCACTAGTTCTGCCATGGGTCACCGGCAGAGAATCTCCATTGCGCGCTCGTTCACTGGCAAGCTCTTTCTCTACCGCGCAACGGAACGCCTATCCAGCGAATCGATAGCCAATGCCCGGCTGAGTCTGAATTACGGACGGTTTTGCAGGGTCCGGCTCGATCTTTCGGCGCAAATGTGTGACGTAAACGCGGAGGTATTGCCGATGCTCCTCAGATTTTGGACCCCAAATTTCGCGCAGGATGTATCGGTGCGTAAGAACGCGTCCCGGATGTTTCACAAATAATCGGAGCAAGGCGTACTCGGTGCCAGTTAGTTTGATTTCGTGGCCGCCACGCGTGACCACATGCGCCGTCAGATCAACGACTAAGTCGCCATTCTGAAATACGGACAATTCCTCGGGCGGTCGCACCTTCCGTTGTGCCGCCCG
>JBLMXD010000215.1:0-2684 GCA_050257575.1 Alphaproteobacteria bacterium
TGCCGCCACCAAGGTCGTACACTGCGATCTTCTCATCCTTTTTCTTGTCCAAACCGTACGCGAGCGACGCTGCAGTCGGTTCGTTAATAATTCGCAGAACCTCGAGGCCCGCGATTTTGCCAGCGTCTTTTGTGGCGTTGCGCTGCGAGTCGTTGAAATACGCCGGCACGGTAATCACCGCTTGCGTGATTTTTTCACCGAGCTTCGCTTCCGCATCGGCGCGCAGCTTGGACAGAATCATCGCCGAAATTTCCGGCGGCGAAAACGTCTTGAGCTGCCCGTTCACTTCGACCTGCACGTGTGCGTCGCCGTTGGCTGCTTTCACAATCTTGTACGGAACGCGTTTCTGTTCGTCGAATACTTCGTCGAACTTGCGGCCCATAAACCGCTTGATCGAAGAAATCGTGTTCTGCGGATTAGTGATGGCCTGACGTTTCGCGGCCTGGCCGACCAACCGCTCACCGCTTTTTGTAAACGCCACCACGGAAGGCGTGGTCCGCGCGCCTTCGCTATTTTCCAATACTGTCGGGTCGCCACCCTCCATCACGGCCATGCAGGAGTTGGTGGTCCCTAAATCGATACCTAAAACTTTTGCCATAAATTGAAAATTTCCTTTCTCCTAAAGTCTCCCTGCGAGCGCAGAAGCCGCCGCAGGAGACACTACTCCAAACTGCTTCCCAGCAGGCAATGGGCCAGGCATTGCCATTTACCGTAAGTTGCTGTTTACGAGCGGCTAAGCAGATTTGTCTGTTCAAGCTCTCTCCGGAAGCTGCGACAGTTCGGCTCGATTTTCAGCCGGTCATTGGTCGTGATCGTGCCAAGGCGGCACTCATACACGGCGTCGGGATTACTTTAGCAAAGTGAACACCTGCTTATACGAACCATCTGCATTCCGTGTACTGGTGAGCTGGCCACGCGCGCCCATGTATTTTCCGGTGCCACCTAGTATCGGGCGAACGACGGGTTGGCCTGCCGAGAATTCACCAGCCGCCGACGGATAATCTGCGATGCCGTAAACAACAATTTGGTCCTGACGGTCGTCGAAGGTAAAAAACAGAAGTGTTGCGCGGTTCTCAAGGTTCGTCTTGGCGTCACTGGCGAGCTTGATCAAAGTCTTTGAGCCAAATAGCTCGCCGGTGACCTGGCCACCGGGGCTGGAGCGTATCGGAGCAGAGAAATGGTACACATCACCTGGACTGTTCCCGGGCTGACCGAGGTCGAGCAGGCTCATCTTCGGTGCGTCACTATAAACAGTGAAACTCTCCGGTGACGGACTAGTGCAACGCGCACCGCATGCTGAAATCAAAACGGAAGCAGACATCGTAACCAATGCCATCATTCCTCGTCGAACAATCGAATCCATCCCAACTCCTTTCTGAAAATTAGTTTCTTGAAGTGCGTTCGCACTCGCACGTCTGTTCGAGAACGTTCCAAGGATCACGCCTCTGGCAATCATAAATTCGCGCAAACGAGAAATTCTGTTTCACGATTTCGCGCGCCGCGATAAAATTTGGACGTGCGCCAGTATCACGATTTACTCCGGCTTGTTCTCGAGAAAGGCCGGGTCCGTACGGATCGCACGGGCACCGGAACGTTATCGGTTTTCGGCGCCCAGACACGATTTGATTTACGCGAGGACGGGCCAGGCTTCCCGCTGCTCACGACGAAGAAGCTGCACATCAGATCCATCATTCACGAGCTACTATGGTTTTTAAGCGGCGAAACAAACGTCCGGTATCTCAAAGAGCATGGGGTGACCATATGGAACGAGTGGGCGGACGAAAATGGTGACCTCGGCCGCGTGTATGGCGCGCAGTGGCGAGATTGGCGCGGTGGAAATGGCACGCGCGTAGATCAAATCGACAACGTGATCGCACAAATCAAATCCAACCCGCAAAGCCGCCGACTAATTGTGAGCGCGTGGAACCCGGCTGAGCTCGACCAGATGGCGCTGCCGCCGTGTCACCTGCTGTTCCAATTTTACGTCCAGGACAGCGAATTAAGCTGTCAGTTGTATCAACGGAGCTGCGATCTTTTCCTTGGTGTGCCGTTCAACATAGCGTCGTACTCGCTTCTCACGATGATGATGGCGCAAGTCGTCGACCTCAAACCGGGTGATTTTGTCCACACCTTTGGCGATCTACATCTCTACAACAACCATCTTGAGCAGGCACGGGAGCAGCTATCCCGGGATTTTCGGCCTTTGCCGCGAATAAAACTGAACCCGGCAGTCAAAAACATCTACGACTTCAAGTTCGAAGATTTCGAACTCGTCGGTTACGATCCACATCCGTCAATCAAAGCGCCAATCTCGGTGTAGGTCCATCCGGTCCGTTTGCGATAAGCGCTGCAGCTGTAATCGACCTGCGGGAAGCAACGCCGTCCCGCCGTGTGCTCACCTTGGACAAAGATTGTTATGCGTATTGCGAAACTGCAACCACCTCGGTAGAATCGCCGCCAAATGGCAAAGTTAACCCTTACCAGTTGCATCCTTCCACTGCTCCTGCTCTTTACCCCGTTCGAGGCACGCTCAGGTAATCCAAGAAAAGCGGACAGTCCTAGCAACGGAAGCGTCACCATGGATATCGACCGCGGCTCGGGATCGCAAGCTGATGACTTGGCCGAAGCCAACCCGCTGTCTCACTCAGGCTACCGAGTGCCCGGCGTCAATGGCGTGCCCAGAC
>JBLMXD010000216.1:0-5320 GCA_050257575.1 Alphaproteobacteria bacterium
AAACGCCATTCGAGCGTTTCAGACCGATAACGACGCGAGTCGTGTCGGTGCGGCGTGCCGAAATTCAGAAGCGCGAGTTGCGGTGGAAGAACGACCGCAAGAAACACGAAACGCACAGGCGTCACCGCTAGCGTCGGGTCGAGATCGATGCCGTATTGGCCGGCAAAATTACCAAATTTTGGTCTTGCCAAATTGTGAATAACTGTTAATAACTCCCCCAGGTGATCTGCCTTGACCTACGCTGAGCGTCGTAATCTTGCGCTGATTCTTCTGGTGGCGTTTATCGCCATTCTTCTCCTTACTGCCTGCGGTACAGCGCACCATCATCCTTTGCCGGCGTACGAACCGCCACTGGCGAAAACGGATTTTCAGCATGTGCGGACAACGGCCTACACGCATACTGAATCCGACCATCGCCAGTACAGCAATCGCAACGCTCTTGGCGGAGAATTGCACGCAGCAGGTCCGCCAATCCATCGCGCCGAAGTGACGGCCAGCGTGACGCTGGCGTATGAAGTCCCACGCGCTGTTCCGGTGGACGATCCTCCGGAAAATGAGGTGCGTCGCGTTTCCTACAACCCGCGGCTTCAACCGTTCTCAATGGACGATAAGCGAAAAGCCAAGCGAACAAAGAAGAGCTCGTCGAAAACGCCACGCAATGCGAAACGCGCCGTCGCGGTTTCCAGGACGCCACAAATTGGAAGCGCTGCGGCTGATTGGTCGCGGTGGCCGGCTGGCACAGTGTTTCGTCTACTGTCGACTGGGCAAAATTACCGGGTTGAGGATTACGGCTGGGCGCTGGCGGGACGAAATACAATCGATCTCTACATGCCCAATCGGACCGCAATGAATTCGTGGGGTGCGCGCGAAGAGACTATTGAAATCCTGCATTGGGGCGATCCACGGGAAAGCCTGCAATTCCTGCAAAGGCATCAAGACTACAGGCACATCAAACGCATGGTGCTCGAGCTGGAAGGCCGGCACAAGGACGCGGCGGCTCTCCGATAATGAATCACATTGGGGCCGCGTTTGCGACCTCACGTCCCAGCAACATTCCACGATAGGCAAATTCATTGTCGCGCAGGGCCCTGGCGTAGTTTGCAAATGCGTTTCGCTCGAATGAGCCGCCGTGCATCGGGTGGATCCATGAAAGATTCATCTTCTCGACCCGGTCGACCACCTGTCGAATGGGCAACTCGTGCGCGAAAATCCCTGCGGCGCGATAGAGATCGATCATTGATGCTGACAGGTTTTCCGTGACAACTGGCGGCTGGTCCCCCGGTTGAATGAACAAATCCGAGGGGAAAAGACTGCCTGTCGTTTCATCAACGACCATCATCGAGTCCCAGTGATGAACATGTGGCGTTTCCAAAAAGCGCAGCTTGTGCTTACCGAGTTCGAGACTGTCGCCGTCGCGGAACCCGCGGGCCCGGTCAGCGAGGCCAAAGCCGACGGCGTTGAGTTGAATCGACAATTTGGAGCCGACCAGTTCGGAATTCTGCGCCTCTCTCATGAACGGGTCCATGCCTCCATTTTCGTCGCCCTCCCAGTGCAACAAAATTATGTGTGCCAGCGTCGCGGGATCGAGCACTTCGCGGACGGCCTTGCGAATAGCACCGTGCAAATCGCGCATTCCAGTATGGATCAGCGTCGGCCGCTCATCAGCGATTAGGAATTGATTGAATGTGATTCCGTACGGCTCCTGCCATGTGGCGATCCGGTAGACTCCGTCTGTAACTTGATCGATGCGTGTGTCCATTATCTGACCTTGATGAATCAGCGGTTGAATTCAAGCCAGGCATTGAGAGATTTTCCCACTTCGCGTGGAATTGCGGGAAACCGTCTTGTCCGCGCAATCGGCGATCGCTGCTTTAGCGTTCGGCCCAGTTAAGCACGATCTTGCCGGAGTTGCCCGATTTCATCAGGTCAATGGCTTCTTTGAATTGCGTGTAAGGGAAGCGATGCGTGATGACCGGGGAAATATCGAGGCCACTCTGGATCATGGCTGTCATTTTGTACCAGGTTTCGTACATCTCACGACCATAAATTCCTTTGATGGTCAGCTGATTAAAGACCACAGTATTCCAATCGATGGCAGCGCTGCCGGGCATGATCCCTAACAAGGCGATCTTGCCGCCATGAAACATGTTCGGCAAAATGTCTTCGAACGCTTTCGGATTGCCGGACATTTCGAGAGCAACGTCAAAGCCCTCCTTCATTCCGAGCTTTTCCATCGCCTGGGTTACTTTCTCCTTGCGTACATCCAAGGCGAGATTCGCGCCCATTTTGCGTGCCAGGTCGAGCCGGTACGCATTCACGTCCGTGATTACGACGTGGCGTGCACCGGCGCGTTTGCAAATCGGAATGGCCATGCATCCGATCGGGCCGGCGCCGGTGATGAGAACGTCTTCCCCCACCAAATCGAACGAGAGCGCCGTGTGCACGGCGTTCCCTAACGGATCGAAACAGGAGAGAACCTCCAGCGGAATCGTCGGGTCGGCATGCCAGCAGTTTTCCTGCGGAATCGCTACGAACTCCGCCCATCCGCCGGGACGATCAACACCGACGCCATGCGTATTCGGACAAAGATGTCGCCGGCCGGCAAGGCAATTGCGGCAATGTCCGCAGGTGATGTGCCCCTCGGCAACGACTAGATCGCCGCGCACGAACCCTTTTATGTGGTCACCGATGCGATCGACAACCCCGACAAACTCGTGTCCGATTATCATCGGCACCGGAATCGCTTTTTGTGCCCAGGCATCCCAGTTGTAGATGTGCACGTCAGTGCCGCAGATGGATGCTTTCAAAACCCGGATCAGCACGTCGCCGTCGCCAACTTCTGGAACCGGAACTTCCTCCAGCCACAGCCCGGGCTCAGCGTGGGCTTTCACAACTGCCTTCATCGTCGGTTGCACACCGGCAAACTAGGCGAATCAGCAAGGCGAGGAAAGAGTTTTGCGAAGCGCAGCGCGGCGCCCCACGGCGAAGGCGGATGACCCCGGAACTAGACGAAACAGTTTTAAGGTTTGTTGACGACCACTTTCGATGCCGGCTTACTCATCTCCAGTCGCGCACTCACCCTTTGGATTTGCGCGGCCTGTTCTTTCAGTTGAGCCATCAACAGTTCCACTCCTTTTTGCTGCCGCTGGACGGTGGCTTCTAATTCCGTGATCCTTTTTTGTTGTTTAAGGGACTCGTCGAGCATGGCTTGGGGCTTGAAAGGAACTGTGGTTCCATCGGTATTGACGAGTTCGGTGCCTATTTTTTGATTGGCATCGACATACACAAGCTGAGCACTGGGACCGCTAACCTCCCGACCTTTAATACCGACGATAAAGCAGTCATAATCGGTGAAACTGGTGTTGCCGATGCGGAGGAATCGGATTTCATCTCCAGGACCCTGTGCACCCGCGCCGATATAGATGTTATTGTCCCCTGCTACGACGTTACTGCCAGCGTCTTTCCCGACAGCGACGTTAAAACTACCGGTCGTGCAAAGCGCAAGGGCGTTGTCACCGACGGCTGTGTTCTTGGAACCGGACGTATTGACGTTCAACGCGAGATCACCGAAGGCATTGTTTTCGATACCATCCACATTGGCGTAAAGCGCTTCACGGCCATGCGCATTGTTGAAGCTTCCGGTGGTATTGTTGAACAGTGCAAAGTAGCCGACTGCGTTGTTCTGTGACCCGCTGTTGTTGAAAACGAGCGCGTCAGTTCCAACCGCCACGTTCATTTCGCCGACGGTGTTGAGCAGCATGGCTCCTGCGCCGACAGCAGTATTAGAATCCGCGGTGTTTAATGCCAGCGCTCCACCTCCTACCCCGGTATTGAAGTTGGAGGCACCGGCTGAAAAAAGTGCATACCAACCAAGCCCCGTGTTTCCAGCGCCCGTGGTCAGCAGGGAAAGAGCATTGCATCCTTCTGCTGTAGTATAATTGGGATAGCATCCGTCCGGCCCCGGAGCGACTTGCGGAGCAGCTTGTACTGTGTGCGACAACGCAAAACAGGCGACGGTAAGGAGAAATACTGGAGTAATGTTCTTTAATGGATTCATCGGTTTCCTTTCTTTTCGCGGGGAGTTGATTCTGATAGTTGTGGGTTCGGGGAGGGCGAAAGGGCCTGGCGGGGAAATGTTCTTTCACCCCCAGATCCGTTGATGTGAGATCGTTTGTAGTTAGCACCCCCAGATTTGTCTAGTCAGGCTGCGCCTAGTTTCTCTGTAGGACACCGCCTGACGTTTTAGGCAGGCAGGCCGGGTCTGGTATCACCAGCGCCCAGAACAATATCGTAGTTGGCCATCTTCCTGCTGTCTCTACCACTAATGGCCAGGTAGACAACAGTTGCTATATCGGCAATATATCGCTGGCGCCGGAGTAGACGCCGGCACCGCCTTGTTTGTATTCGTAGACCAGGATGGGAAATTGGGCGCTCAGGCCTTCGCAAAAACCGGAACCCTCCCAGCCATCCAGCCTCAAAGTGTTCCCGACGCCAGGCAGGCCAAGCTCAATCTCAAAGTCAAGAAGTTGCAGGCGACAGTCACGGAACAACAAAAACAAATAGAGACTCTTACGGTCCAGCTCAAAGAGCAGGCTATGCAAATTCAGAAAGTGAGCGCGCAACTCGAGATGAATGCGCCAGCGACAAAAGTCGCGACCGTTCGGTGAGGCACTCCTAACACACCGATAGCCTGATCATTGCCTTCGCCAACGATCTGGGGCGCGGGAAGAGGCAGATCCGGTTACTAGCTGGCGTGCGCCACCAAGATGGCAGCGAGGACAGGTTTTACGCGTCGAGAACGACGCCGCTTACTTACCGAGCAAAACTTGGATCGGCGTCTTAAATCATGCCGACCCCCGTCTAGCGACGAAAAAAAGCGTTCCTCTGCCCGAATAGCTTGATCACGACAGTCAGTTCCTGAAGCATTAAACCCTAGGTCGTGATGCTGAAACGACCTAGGGAGTGTTCGTTTTTGGTTGACAGCTTCTTCCAAATCTGGGTAAAAGGTTTCAAAGCGGAACAACAATTGCCGAAAATGAATTCTAAAGGGGGCAACCTTCCCGCGGGTGCGGGCTTATCGCTATCTGGGAGAGTTCACGACAGCAGAAAACGAAAGGAAATGGAACCAATGAAAGATCGAAGGATGATATGGATACTTATCATGTCGGTGTTGGCATGCTTTGCGCTTTTGCCAGCGAAAGCAGTCAGTCCGGCCCCGGATGGGTGCTATCCGAATTACACGACGGCAGAAGGATGTAATGCTCTTTCACTGTTGACCACTGGAGCCGGAAACACAGGGCTTGGTTGGTATGCACTTTTT
>JBLMXD010000217.1:0-4805 GCA_050257575.1 Alphaproteobacteria bacterium
TGTCCGACGCAATGGGTCGCAGCAGGATTGAGCGGTTCTACGCGTTTGTTCAGACAAAAGAGGGCGATCTTGGCGAGTTGCTGGTTCGAAACGGACTGGCGCGAAATTACGGATTCAAAGCCACACCACCGGGATCAAGTAATTCGCGAATCGAACTGGAAAGACTTCAACAATTCGAAAACCAGGCGCGCCAGGAAAAGGTTGGAGTATGGGGCATGAACACCGGACGATCAAACGCAGCTTCAAATACGTCAGCCTCCTTCAATTCTGTTTCTTCAATCGTGCGGTCGGTCGCCTCAAGTAGGCGTACCAGTCTGGCGAAAGCGGAAGAAACGCATGCCCAAGAAACGACACCGCTCGGCAGGATCGACATCAACACAGCGACAGAAAAGGAGCTAGCGACCGTACTCGGAATCGGGCCCATGCTGGCGGCCCGCATCATCGCGGCCCGACCATTCCGGAGCGCCGATGATCTGAAACGAGTCAGCGGAATTGGCGACAAAAAGTATGTCCAGATGCGACCGTATTTTCAGTGATCGGTTCGAATCGACCGGATAGGGCAAGGAGTCTACAAGCGCGCCCGAGAGGATTCGAACCACTAACCTTCTGATCCGTAGTCAGATGCTCTATCCAGTTGAGCTACGGGCGCCCGAGAGAGGGCTAATTTGCTAGGGAGCGGTGAGGCGGTCAAATAATGCCCGCAAAAAGTTACGACCGAAATCGGGATCGGAATCGATTCTCACGCGGGGCTATGGAGTTGCTCGCGCGAAAATCATCCACCCTGCCTTTCAAAACCACCCACGCAGAATCTTCCCGTGGTAGGTCGCCAAACAACAAGCCTGCGTTTGTCTACTCGTCAAACGGCAGAACCGGAGAACAACCATGAATAGTCAAAGCCCAAATCGTCTTAACCTCAGTCCCGCGGTAACACGCCGAAAGTTCCTTGGCACAACCGCGCTCAGCGGCGCGGCGCTTCTGAGCGGTGGGATCACGTCCTTTTTACGGCAACCTGCTTCTGCTGCCGGCGGTTTTGATTTCGTTGAAAAGAGTATCTCCGAACTTCAGGCTGGCATGGCCTCCGGTCAGCTGACCAGCCGGGAGCTGACACTCGGTTACATCAATCGCATCCAATCGCTGAATCCGCTTCTGCATTCGGTGATCGAAGTGAATCCGAATGCGATGGCGATCGCTACTCAGCTCGATATTGAACGCCGCTCGGGGCATGTTCGCGGTCCGCTTCATGGAATTCCACTCTTGGTAAAGGACAACGTTGCCACGGACGACCAAATGCAGACCACAGCAGGCTCACTCGCGCTTTACGCCAGTCACGTGCCGGCTGATGCAGTAATCATTCAGCAATTGCGCGCAGCGGGCGCGATCATTCTTGGCAAATCTAACCTGGGCGAATGGGCAAATTTCCGGGATGATGAGGCGGAGACCTATCCTCTGGCAGTCGGTTGGAGCGCGCGCGGTGGCGACACGAAGAATGCTTACGATTTAAGCTACACATCGTGGGGATCGAGTTCCGGCTCTGCTAACGGCGCAGCGGCGAATCTGTGCGCGGCGGCGGTCGGAACGGAGACTGATGGATCAATTACCGGTCCATCTGCTGTTGAGAACGTTGTCGGATTGAAACCGACGCTGGGCCTTGTGTCACAAGACGGAATTGTTCCCATTGCCCACGAGCAGGACACGGCCGGTCCGATGGCTCGCAGCGTCACTGATGTTGCGATTTTGCTGGGTGTGTTGCAGTCGCCCTGGGGCGAAGTACTCGGTCATCAATTGCCGAGTGATTACACGCAATTCCTCGATCCGAATGCACTAGAGGGTGCTGTGATCGGACGCGACATGCGCTTTTTCGATTACAGTTATTACGGCAGCGGAATTCCGGGCGACGAACTAACCGTCGCGTTTGCGGAAAATGCGTTAAGCGTGATGGAGAGCCTCGGTGCGACTGTTGTCGACGTTGATACAGGGGATGTGTTCGCTTACAGCGGCGATGAGTTCACCGCGCTGCTGTATGAATTCAGGGCGCAAATCGCGGACTACCTTGCGACGCTCACTCACACAAACATGCGCACATTGGCGGATCTCATCGCATTCAATAACTCGCATTGTACGCAAGAGATGCCCTATTACGACCAGGACGTATTCTTATTTGCGGAACAGTTTCCCGGTTATCCGAACGATCCGGCCTACATTGCCGCGCGAACACATGCCCGCACTGCTGCGCGTTCTGGGATTGATAGTGTAATCAACTCGGGTGTCGATGCGATCGTCGCGCCGCATCTGACGAACTCGACCGGGCCGGCCGTCTCCGGTTATCCAAACCTCTCGCTACCAGTCGGCATTCGCGATAACGGCCGACCGGCGGGAATGCTCATGTACAGCACTTTCCTGCATGAACCGCAGTTAATTGGATTCGGCTATGCTCTGGAGCAGGCACTAAACGTTCGGCAGCAGCCGCAGTTCCTAGGCTCGATTATCCCGATCCCGAACGGCGGATTTTGCACTGGTCATCAGAATCATGGCCAACCGCATTTGCCCCACGGCAAGATATTCTAAGATTGCGACTCCTTCCCGCTTGAGCACCTGGGCAGAATGACGATTCTGCTCGCGTGACAATTTTTCTGGGATGCGGCTTTGCCGCGAAATATCGCGAGGGCGGTGGCGTTCTTTCCGTCCCTCTGCAATGGATGCTTGGCTTACGGCGGCTGAAACTGGACGCGGTCTGGCTGGAGCTTATGCCGGCGTCGAATAATCCGTCGGCTGATCAATCAAAGATAGACAACTTCCAACGGCAATTGCGCGCGCTTGGGTTGGGTGGCCAATACTGTTTGCTCTATCAAAGGCCTGTTGACGACGCGCATGACCTGGACGCAACGGTTTGCATCGGACTTTCAAGACGCGAACTGCTCGATCGCCTGAGTGGACCAAATGTTTTGCTCAATCTTGCCTATTCAATTCATCCACCGCTGCTCCTGAAATTCGAGCGGCGGATTTTTTGTGATCTCGATCCGAGCGAGATCTTCTATTGGATGACCAAAATGGAAGTGGGGCAGTCATATCACCACGAATTTTGGACGATTGGGCTGAATGTGGATAGCGCCGATTGCAAGCTGCCGAAATCGGTGGCGGCAGTTATGCCGGCTGCATCTCCCCCTTCGCAGGCGACGCGCCTGCCACTACAGAAGCTGCCGTGGAAAACATTCTATCCCCTCGTGGATACGAAGTTCTTCTGCCCAGAACCACGGCCGCGCGAACCAAAATTCACGACTGTCGGGCAATGGTACTGGGGCGGGGCGGTAGAGGTTGCCGGTGAATTTCCCGATCTATCAAAAAAACACGCATTCGAGCCTTATCTGCGTTTGCCTACCCGACTGCCCGAGGCGCGATTTGAACTAGCGATGAATATGGCTGCGGACGATCCCGAAAGAAGGCGATTACTAGAGCTCGGCTGGAAAATTGTTGATCCACACCAGGTCGCGCGCACCGCTCGGACCTATCGACGTTATCTGGCGGGTGCGCTGGCGGAATTCACGGCAATCAAAGGCGTTGACGTCGCCTGGCGCACAGGATGGATCAGTGACCGCGCTGCGGCTTTTCTCGCCCTGGGTCGCCCCGTGATTACGGAGGACACCGGTGCCGACCGTTATCTCCCGGAAAAAAATGGATTCCGATTCATCCGATCCGCTGCCGAAGCTGAGGCCGCAGCTCACGAAGTGTTGCAGGATTGGTCGGGGCTTTCGAAGCAAGCCCGTCAGTGCGCCGTGGAGGTGTTCGATTCAATTAAAAATCTCCGTCGAATCCTCGATTTTTAGCCGCTCGATTTCGCGTTGCAAAACGATTTTCGGATGATACTCGTTGTCCCGTTATGGCTGATTTGATCAAACAAAGTGAACTCAAGGATCGAATGAAAAAGGTCCCCGAATGGGAACTCGAGAAAAACCAGATCGAGCGCACGTTCGAATTCGATGATTTTGTCGATGCGATCGATTTTGTCGATAGGGTGGCCGAGGTGGCTGAGGAAGAAGAGCATCACCCCGATATAGACATCCGCTACAATAAAGTCCGCCTTGCCGTTTCAACGCATAGCAAAGGCGGGTTAACGGAGCTTGATTTTAGTCTCGCTGAAAGAATCGATACCTTAGAGGAATAGTAAAGGGTGGGGACGGCACGCTACGCCTCCACTTCGTGTGGCGTGCCGAGCCTATCCAGTCCTTGGCAGGCGGCCCTCGTCAGCGTCGATGAATTGGAACGAGGTCTGAATATCCGATCTGTCAGCCATTCCTGCCTCGGCTTTCCGGCGATCCACCATATCCGAGACTTCGTCGTTCCAGCCTCGCTTTCGCATGAATTCGTTCCAGACGTAGATATCGTATTCGGATGGCTGGTGACCGATGGTGAAACACCATTCCAATATCTCGCTGTCTGTGCCGCCTTTTTTCACTCGGTCGACGAGTTGGTTGTAATCGACGCGGAGAAACTTCACGCATTTTTCATCGAAGCCTTTGCCCATGTTCGCGTGATAGTCTGAAGGCAATTCCCCCCTGGCGTGCAGCCGGATCTTGTCGAGCATTCGACCGAAATAGAAGAGACCACCGATTTTTTCCAACGGACTGCGCAAACGAAATTGAGCCATGGATCGAAGGTTGAACTTTCTCCTGCTGTCTTCAAGTCTGCGAAACGAAATCTCATTTCCTGTGCCCTTCACAGCAATGCATTTAGTTATTGCTCAGTCGTGTCTGGCGCATCAATCTGCTCTCGCTTTTGCTGAAAATGAACGAACGCTACTTCGATGATTT
>JBLMXD010000218.1:0-5074 GCA_050257575.1 Alphaproteobacteria bacterium
TATGGCTGATACATATGTTCCATTAATCAGTTCTGGCATCGCCGGGCCATTAGGTGTTCTGCATCTCCCGCGCCTTTGGCAGAAGGTCTCTCTCGAAGAGAACGGTAAGCTTGCCGCCGGCTATCCCGGCGTTGGCAAAGGTTACGACGCGATGACGCTTGCCGCACTCGGACTCGAAGAACAGGCAGTCCGAGAGTACATCAGGCAAAGCAAGCCGACCTATCCGCAGTTCGAAGCGTGGGTAAAGAAGAACGCGAAGTCGCTAAACCGCGACGCCATCGAGAAGCACAACGCGGCGGTGCGCGGCTACAATCACGACGACGAAACGCGCAAGGGTATTCTGGCTGCGTGCGGCATCCCGGACGATGCCTCTGCATTCAAAGATGCGGTGAACCTGAACAATCTTGACGATTGGCACGAGTTTCACCGGGCAGTGCTAGCGTAAGCAGGGCAAGGGTAGCTTCCGACATCCAACATCGAACGCCGAGCATTGAACTAAGCGGCGATATTCGATACGGAGCGCTGGGTGCCTAATTAGACCGAATCCGATGTCGCGTCGACCGTGCAGCGGTTAGAATTCCAGAGTCGATGCATCTCACGCACGCAAAGACAAAGCTGGAATTCCGCAAAACGAAGGAAACCTTTCAAGCTGGGGCAAAGACGTTGCCGCAGCGGTATTTTGTTTCACCCAAGATTTTTGCGGAGGAGTTGGAGAAAATTTTCTCCAGACAATGGGTGTTGGTCGGCCATCAGAGTCAGGTCGCAAAAGCTGGCGACTATCTTACTGCAGACATCGCAGGGGAGAGCTTGATAATCGTTCGGGACAAACAGGGAACGATTCATGGGTTTTACAACGTCTGCCGGCACCGCGGGAGCCGGCTCATCGAAAAGAGGAACGGACGCTGCGCAGCGATTCAATGTCCTTATCACGCGTGGACGTATGCGCTCGATGGGCGATTGATCGGCGCGCCGGACATGGATGAGACACCGGGCTTCAATAAGGCCGATTATTCTTTGCCCCGGGCGGAGCTGGGCCTTTGGGAAGGTTTTATTTTTGTAAATCTGTCAGGCGCCTCGAAGCAAGGAGCTAGCCACAAATTTCTGGAAGAATGGTTTGCACCGGTAGCTGACAAATTTGGGCGCTGGAATATGCCCAGCCTACGGTCGGCGAAACGGATCGAGTATGACGTACGCGCAAATTGGAAACTGATCTTTCAAAACTATTCCGAGTGTTATCACTGCCTTGGGGTACATCCTGAGCTTTCCAAGATTTCGCCGTCCGATTCGGCAGAAAATGACCTGACCGACGGACCGTTCCTCGGCGGATTCATGCGCATTGCAAACGGCAAAAGCCTAACGCTGAGCGGGAATGCCTGCGCCTTGCCAGTCGGCGATTTCGGCGACGAAGATTTCCGATTCGTTTTTTATTACTCCATCTTTCCGAACATGCTGCTGAGTCTGCATCCGGACTATGTAATGGCACATCAACTTGAACCGCGCTCACCGGACCGAACACAAATCCTGTGCGATTGGTTCTTTAATCCGGAAGCCTTCAAGCGCAGCGATTTCGACCCGGAAGATGCCGTAAAGTTCTGGGACATGGTCAACAGGCAGGACTGGCACGTATGCGAGTTGAGCCAGCAAGGTATTTCTTCCCGTGCGTATGAAACGGGGCCGTACTCGGCGCGCGAAAGCATCCCAGCGGCGTGGGATCGGGAATACCTGCGTCGGATGGGATGACATTAACCTAACAGCGAGAAAGCCACGAAAGGCGTGGTTCAAAGCGAGAACAGAAGAGCCATCTTGTACTGCATTCCGATCGGAAACTGTGCTTTCCTGGTTTCCTGATTTGGATTCTGCTCTTAATCTCCACATATGCCGCCGCTCACCTATGCGAGCTACCTCGAGTTGGAGAAACTGCTCGCTCTTCAAAAACCGCGTTCGAATCCCCCGGAGCACGACGAGACGCTGTTTATCATCATTCATCAGACTTACGAACTCTGGTTCAAGCAGTTGCTGCATGAATTTGAGAAAATAAACAGAAACTTTTCAGCGGGTGACCTGTTTGGCGCGATTCACACCTTTAAGCGTGTTCGCACGATCATGAAGGTGCTTGTAGCGCAGGTGGATATTCTCGAAACGATGACGCCATCCTCCTTTTCCAGCTTTCGTGACCGACTGGAGACAGCGTCAGGGTTCCAATCAGTGCAATTTCGGGAGGTGGAGTTTGCACTCGGGTACAAGCGCGCCGCGACCGTTAATTACTTGAGACCGGATTTCCCCGGCTACGATCGACTTCAGCAGTTGCTGCATGAACGCACCGTGGTGGATCATTTTTACGATTTTCTCGAATCGCGCGGCGCATTGATTCCAGAGGATTTGAAGAATCGCGATCTAACACAACCGAATGGCCCCGACGAGCGCGTACAGAAGGAAATTCTACGGCTATACAAGAATGCGCCTGAATGCTCGCTTTTGTTCGAATTAATGACCGATTTTGATGAAGGCTTGCAGGAATGGCGATATCGTCATGTCAAACTTGTGGAGCGCACAATCGGGGCCAAGAAAGGCACCGGCGGGTCACCGGGTGTGCCCTTTCTAAAAGAATCGCTCTTCAGGCCGGTCTTCCACGATCTCTGGGCCATCCGACACGAAATGTAAACGCCACAGATTGCTTAGATATTTCACTTCATGCCAAGAAAGTCGCACACCGTTCCTGAGAACAGGCGCGCTTTTTCTTTTTCATTAAGCTCCATGGAATCGATTAGCTTGCCCGGATGGGTCTCGCCTAACGAGAACGGGTAATCGGAGCCGAAAGCGACACGTTGTGCACCGAACAGTTTGAGAAGCAATTGCAGGGCGTCGGCATCGTGAACAAGTGAATCGACGTAAAAACGCGCCGGCTTGCCGTCGTGAGCAAGATAGCGACGAGGACTGATACTGTTTTCCGGAGCCACTACATCCGGCCGCGCGTGAAACGCATGATTGACCCGACCGACGGTAAATGGAAATGCGCCGCCGCCGTGCGCAAAAGCAACACGAAGTCGTGGAAAGCGCTCGAAGACGCCGCCAAAAATCATGGAACAGATCGCCAGAGAGGTCTCTGCCGGCATGCCGACCAGCCAAGGCAGCCAGTATTTCGGCATTCGCTCGCTGCCCATCATGTCCCAAGGATGAACAAATATTGCCGTATTCAGTTCTTCGGCGGCGCTCCAGACAGGTTGAAGCGATGCATTGTCAAGGTTCAAAGTATCGATGCGTCCGAAATGCGGATTTGCGTCCACGTGCGTTCCAATCTGCGCACCGCGCAGACCGAGTTCCCGCACGCATCGCTCGAGTTCGCCTGCTGCAAGATCGGCATCCTGCATTGGAACAGTCGCCAGGCCTATGAAACGTGTTGGGTGCTGCTGAACGACTTCGGCGATATGATCATTTAATCGCCGGGAAAGATCGAGCGCATCTGCAGGCTTTGCCCAGTAGCTGAACATGACAGGAACGGTCGAAAGCACCTGCATGGAGA
Source organism: Alphaproteobacteria bacterium (assembly GCA_050257575.1). GTDB lineage: Bacteria > Verrucomicrobiota > Verrucomicrobiia > Chthoniobacterales > UBA10450 > Udaeobacter. Next base: position 3,521 of record JBLMXD010000218.1, read on the forward strand.
CACCGGCCCCATCCATTTCTTCGATTCGGCGTTTCGGCTCCCACACGTTATCGGCGATTTTCCGAAAAAAACGGTCACCGACCATCATCCGCGCACAACACGGCTTGTAGTGGTCGAGCCGGATAAAACCGCCGTAACCGTATTTCGCGTCAAGGTCAGGCCATTCGCGCGGCAAAATATGAGTGTGCAGATCGATCTTCATCACGGGATTGCATCCGCTGTCTCAGCGGAGTTTATTCGCTGCGGACAGCGGACACTACAGCGATTTTACGGGCGGTGCTTTTTCCACTTTCTTCCCGCACTTTTTGCAGGTGCGGCGCGCATCGTCGCTCCAGAACTCGAGCATCGCCTTGCTAAAATGGTCGACGATATCTGCGCAATCGAAGTGGATGTCTTCCACCAGCGCGCCACAATTCTCGCAATAAAAGATGACGTGTTCTTTTTCTCCCGGCGGACGGCGCCGCTCGACAACGACACCAATGGTGTCCGGCGGACGCTGAGGCGAGTGCGGCACATTCGGCGGAATAAAAAATGTGTCGCCCTCACGGACAATGTGATCCACGATGCGGTCGCCTTCCCGGATCCGCACTTTGATGTCACCTTTGAGCTGATAAAAGTATTCTTCCGAATCAACCATGTGAAAATCATTCCGCGCATTGGGGCCTTTGATCACCATGACAAAAAAATCCCGCCCGTCGTAAAGATAGCGGTTGCTTACTGGAGGTTTGAATTTGTCGGCGTTCTCTTCGATCCAGTTCTTTAGATGAATTGGCTGTTGCACCTTGGTCATATCCTTGAGGGTATTTCTAGCCGTGAGAAGCGTCAACCACCCTATCAAATGCAGCGTCTGAGTTTGAGCCGATCGGAGTTACAAATCATAGTCGAGGTCGACTTTAATGCGCCATGCTCGCGACCAAGTGTTTGCTGCGCTTCGATTTAAATGGATGAGAAACAGCATCGCCTTGTATCGGGCCGACATATAAGTTGAATGATTACCTTCAGATTGAATACTATCCGCCGCCTGGTGAAAAACTGTCGGCTGTTCCAAATTTGGGGGCCTCTTCTTGCCGTACTGATCCTTTGCAGTTGCGAAGAGTATCCTCCACCGTACGAACCGGCCTTTTATCCTCGCCCCACACCCACAGGCTGGTGGAACGACGAAGGCGTTTCCGGAAAACCGCGGATCATCGTGCACATTGGTGAGCAGAAAGCTTACTTTTACAAAGGTAAAACTTTGGTCGGTGAAACAACTGTCTCGACTGGGAAGCCTGGCTTTTCTACCCCCCCGGGCCATTACTCCGTGCTTTCGAAAAGCCCGGACCACGTCTCGAGCTTGTTCGGCGATTACGTGGATGATGCCGGGAATGTCGTCAGGTCAAACATCGATTCACGAAAGGACACTCGTCCGAAAGGAACTCATTTCGATGGTGCGCGAATGCCGTATGCAATGTTCTTCCGAGGCGGCTACGCGATGCACCAGGGGTATGTTCCACCCTTTGCCGCTTCGCATGGTTGTATTCGACTGCCGAGAGGCATGGCGAGACCATTCTTCGA
>JBLMXD010000219.1:0-4601 GCA_050257575.1 Alphaproteobacteria bacterium
GGATTTGTAGACTCGAACGGGAAGGGGATCTACCGCGGTGAAAATCCGGCCGAAGGCGCGTTGTTCACAGTCTGGGTACATGAATTTACCGGCGACGAAATCAAAATCGCTGTCACCAATGCGAGCGGTCAACCCGTGGCGAATCTAAAGGCGCCGGGCACGCCGGGCTTTACTCGTTTGAATTGGGATCTACGTCCCACCAAAGACGTCAGAGTAGAATATGGCGGAGAAAAGCCGGACCGGTTTGTTGCGGCGGGCGATTATACGGCGGAGTTAACTTTCGGCAGCACGAAAATGAAACAAACGTTCCACGTCGATCTCGCCGAAGGGATCACGCCCCGGTGACGTTCGCATCCTGTCCTGCCTCACGATAATTGGATAGATCTCAAGGATCCAAGGAACGTCACCGTTTCTAACGAATGCTTTGCCCGCGTAGCAGCCCCTTAGGCGAATCATCGCGGCGTCGATCCGACGTCTGATGCGCTGCCATTCTCTTGTGGTACGGCGAACCCAACGCGGTTAGCCAAGCAATCGGATAGGTGAAGCGTCGCAGCTGTTCACATCGCTGTGATTCGTATCCGATCAGATCGGCAACGTGACACAGACGCACGACGCTACTGAGTTCGAGCTGGTCGAGAACAACCTGCGGTAGACCGTTTGCTTAGATCGCTGATCCGGTCGGTCTTGCCGATTAGGTCGTCTCATCACAAAGCTAACGGCCGCGTTGGACGCGGCGGCCGAGTGGCGCGCGGAAGCGGTGTCGGACGCGGCCGGGGTGTTATGCTGGGCCAAGCCGTAGGCGTTGGGTTTGGCGTGGCCGTAGGTGTTGGACCAGATCGCACGCAATATCTGCCGCCAGTGCTCAAAATGCCCTCTGGATACATTCCGGAATACCCGCCCCAGACGATCATTTCAGTTCCGGTCGACACTGCTGTTTGGAAATCGCGGGCGATGGGGGCATTGGTGAGACTCGTCGCTGCCCACGCATCGGTGCCGGGATTATATCGGCCACCGGTATTGAAATAGTTCAGCGTGTGGAGTCCGCCCCACACTATCATTTCAAGTCCGGTCCACACTGCTGTGTGAAACTCCCGGGGCTGCGGCGCGTTACTTGTGCTCGTGGATGTCCAGCTATCTGTGCCGGGGTCGTATCTCCCACCGGTATTCAGCACATCGGAGCCATCAGATCCTCCCCAGACGATCATTTCACTGCCCGTCCACACTGCCGTGTGAAGGTATCGGGCATGAGGCGCATTGGCGGTGCTGGTGGTTGTCCAATCATTTGTAATGGGATTGTATTTCCCGCCAGTGCCCAAAGAGATTTCAAAACCCCGCCAATCGAACTTGGCCCCTCCCCAGACGATCATTTCAGTGTCAGTCCACACCGCCGTGTGCCTGAATCTTCCCTCGGGAGTGTTATTGCCACTTATAGCTGTCCAAGTATTTCTAGCGGGATTGTATTTTCCACCGCTACCTAGAACGCTGGGAGGATAAATAATAAGGTTGCCAGATCCTCCCCAGATAATCATTTCACTGCCCGTCCACACTGATGTGTGCTCGGCTCGGGCCTCTGGCGCGCTACTGATGTCGGTATCTATCCAAGTATTTGTGGCGGGATTGTATTTCCCGCCGGTATTCAAATAGCTGCTGCCGTCATATCCTCCCCAGACGATCATTTCAGTGCCGGTCCAGACGGCAGTGTGACCAGATCGGCCGGTGGGCGCCGTGGCGGTGCTTGTGGGTGTCCAACTATCCGTGCTGGGATTGTATCTCCCACCGGTGTTTCCATTGCCGCCCCAGATAATCATTTCAGTGCCGGTCCATACGGCAGTGTGATTAGAGCGGGCACTGGGGGCATTGGCGGCGGTCGTAGCAGTCCACGTATCGTCTGTGCACAGAGAATCGCTGCCGTCGGCAATTCCGGGAAGAGTGTAGACAAATTGCCCTAACGTTGTTACCAGAGACATCCGACTGAGACTGTCGATTCGCGGGGAGTCAAACCACCGAGTTTCATCTTGCACCGATAAATCGGTGAGCAAACGCTCGGCTAATATTGGCCTCGCCAAACATTCCGCGATCACAGCTGGATCGTTTCGAAGTGCGTTAAACAGCTCCCGGAGCACTTCTGGCTGTTTTGTATCCCGCGCCATCCGGTCCATCTCGTCCTGTAATTGCTCAGCAGTGATGGGCTTTTGCCAGTAATCTTCGAGCACAAGCGAGTCGCGCACATAGTTTTCGACTTTCTTCTCTACTTGCGCTTGAGACATAACAACATCCAGCGGAGGCTTCGGATCAGGATTGTCCTTCGGCCAAATCCGGTGACGCCAGTAAACGTCTTCAATCGCTCGCTGATACGCGACGCGCTCTGCGAAGCTGAGCGCCCTGGGTGTGCTCGCCACTTTCACTCTTACGTCATAGGCGTCAGTCGCGCTGCTTGATGCGTGCCATCCGTTAGGCGAGTTAAACGCAGTAGTAAATGCGATCAGACCAACCGAAAACAACACGGCGTACACAGCGGCGCGGATGATGTAACCACCGATTTTGCTCTTCGTTTTCATGTCTCTCACAGCTCCTCGCGCCAGGTTCCCGGTAGTTTCTCGGTTAAACGTTGTGAAAAACTAGAGCGGATTCGGGTGCCCTTGGCCCCTCCATTGTTGCGAAAGACTGTGCAGGTTTTGCGAACCACGCCGGGAGGTCATTACCGAATTTTTCGGCTGACAAGGCCGGGTTTAAGGCGTTTAAGTTCCTCGCGTAAATGCCTGCCATCGGGATTACTGGCGGAATTGCCACAGGTAAAACTGCGTTTGGCGAATGCCTGCGCGAATTACTTCCCGCCGCAAAGTTTTTCAATGCGGATGAGGCGGCTCACAGGCTGCTCGACCGTTCGGACGTCAAAGATCGGATTCGGCGAGAGTTTGGGGTTGCGGTGTTTTCAACCGGAGCAGACTTGAACAGAGAGAAGCTTCGAGCCATAGTATTTAGCGACGTAACCAAGAGACGCGCGCTCGAACAAATCCTTCATCCGCGGATTCGCCGGCAATGGAGGACCGAGGCGAAAAAGCATCGCAATTCCCCCAACTTTTTCCTTGCTGACATTCCACTCCTTTATGAAGCCCGCGGCGAAACACTGTGCGACCAGGTCGTCGTGGTGGCCTGCTCGGAGAAAGTGCAGATGGATCGGCTAAGAAAACGGATGTCGATCAAGATATCCGAAGCTCAACAGATGATTAAATCGCAAATGCCGCTCGAAGAAAAAATGAAACGTGCTGATCACGTTGTTTGGAACAACGGTGATCGCGCAGAGCTTGTCGAACAGGCGCGATTGTTGGTCGCATTATGGCAGGGGCAAACATGGACGAAAAAGTAGAGACATTGGAATCTTCAGAGGACGTTCTTAAGGAACCGGCATCGATGATCCCGGCTACAGCTCGCGAGCTGGATCTGAACGAGTTGCAGGAATTCCCGGAAAGGAAACTAAGCGCGGTGGCGCGTGATTTGGATTTGCATCTGCATCCTACTCGTTCGCGGCATCAACACATTCTGGATATCGTGCGCGCGGCAATTTCGAGTGGGGCAACTGTCACCGCGGAAGGATTTCTCGATCAGGTAAGCGATTCGTTAGCGATGTTGCGCTGGCCGAAGTTGAATTTTTTGCCTGTTCCCGAGGATGTAGCCGTTCCGCGTGCATTGGTTGAGCAACATGATCTCCGGCCCGGGCAAAAGATCGCCGGCACGGTGCGTTTGCCCGTCCAGCGCGAGAAGTTTTTATCCATCGACAAGGTTACAAAGATCGAGGAGCAACCCGCTGAAGAATGGAAACAGCCGACCGCTTTTGACAAATTAACACCGCAGTTCCCGCAGGGCCGCATCATACTGGAAAATCCAAACGCCGGTTCAGTCTGTGCCCGGGCGGTCGATTTGCTGACCCCGCTCGGTCGCGGTCAACGCGGCCTGATCGTTGCCCCGCCGCGAGTGGGGAAAACCATACTGCTCAAGGAAATTGCGAAGGCGATTCGCGCGAATCACCCCGACATTGTTCTGATTCTGCTGCTGGTGGACGAACGCCCGGAAGAAGTGACCGATTTGCAGCGGGAAATCGACTGCCAGATCTATCATTCGAACTTTGACGAAAACGTGCAGCGCCACGTGCAGGTTGCCGAGATGGTTTTGGAACGCGCGAAACGCCTCGTGGAAATGGGACGCGACGTGGTGCTGTTGCTGGACAGCCTCACGCGGCTTTCACGTGGATATAACAATCTTGAACCGGGCAAAGGCCGTATCATGTCCGGTGGAGTCGAATCAAAAGCGCTCATTAAGCCGAAGAAATTTTTCGGCTCCGCGCGAAATGCTGAAGAAGGGGGTAGCCTTACCGTGTTGGCCACGGCGTTGACCGAAACCGGCAGCCGCATGGACGAACTGATCTTTGAAGAATTCAAAGGCACCGGGAACATGGAGTTGCATCTCGATCGCGGGCTGCAGGAGAAAAGGATTTATCCCGCCATCCATCCGCTGCTCTCGGCAACAAGACGCGAGGAGTTACTTTATCATCCTGATGAATGGGATCGCGTACTGATGTTGCGTAAAACGATGGCGGCACTTCC
>JBLMXD010000220.1:0-8165 GCA_050257575.1 Alphaproteobacteria bacterium
TTTTTCCTGATTTGCCACTTTCACAACAAAAAGGCCATGCGCGGAAAATCGCATGGCCCATCCTCGCTTCCTTCGGCGGCATTACCCGCATCAGGTTCAAGGGGTCGTCCAGTTGGACCTCTCAGCCATTGCGGCTCCCCCGCATCACTAGCTCGGTCAGAATAAGGCTCCACTGCGCGAAGTCAACGCTTTCGCAGGATAGCAGGCCACTCTCCTGAGCAGCCTGCAAATAACCTGGACAATGTTTACCGAACCCAGTGATTGATTAGTTCAGAAAAACTGGCGATCAGTCGGACTATTATTGGGGAGCCTGCGCTTCCTCTTTTATGTTGGTGTGGAAAATGGCCATCCACTTGCCATTCTCCTGTTTCCACACGCTTCCGCAATTGTAGGTGCCGGATGCATCCTTGCCGTCAATGGTGCCTTCGATTTTCGCCTTGTAGGTGGCGACGATGACATCTTTTTCGTCGGAGAATATGTCGTAGTCGCTGAGCTCAAACGATTTCATGTCCCACTTCTTCATGGCATCCATCTCCTTCTGCATATTGTAAGTGCCATCGGCGTAGACGCCGCGAAAATCCTTATCGACGACTTTTTTGAAGTCGGCTTCGTTCTTATCCTTAAATGCCTGCCAAGCGGCTTTTTCCTTTGCTTCCATCGCAGCCTTGTCCGGTGGGGCGGCATTAGAAATGGCGACTGTCGCCAGCAAAGCTGCGATTAGATAGGTAATTGGCTTTTTCATAAGTTTCCTTTCGATGACTGGTTTCAAATCACGCTAGGGAGCCTTAACGACCAGTCAATCAAGAAGCACTTCGGATTTGTTAGACGTTCGCGCAAGCGTGAGTGAAGAATCGAGTGCAGTACCGCTATTTTTTCGACTGCCGTCCGAATGCACCGTAGCGGCGTTACGTTCTATGGAACAATCGGTGCGGACTCCAGAGACGATCTTTGAGGATGCGTCGGTGTCTGCTGCGGCGGCGACAGAAGCGCGGATCTTCCGACCAGGCTCATCAAACTCGAATCTGCCTCCTTCAACTTTCCGTCAGAGACGGCAGGTTCACTCGGCGCTGATTTCGTTTGCTTTCGATAATCTGCAACGAGCATTGGTCGCTGGTTATTGACCGCCAGTGTCCGGTAATTCTCGATCCCCACGCTGATCGCCGCAGCCAGTTTGCCGCGCCAATCCTTGTTCGCAATCAATTTGCTTTCGCCGCGGTCAGTGAGGAAGCCGCCTTCAATTAGTACCGCCGGCACTTTGGTCAAACGCAGCACAGCAAACCGGGCCCGTTTGATGCCGCGATCGTACTCTGGAATGTGACCCAGCAGCGAATGGTAGATACAGGCCGAAAGCGCCAAACTTTCCGCATCCGTCGCGCTGCCGGGTTGCATATTGAAAGAATTCGATGTGACATTCGTGTCGGACGTCGATGGAGCACCGCGCGGCGTAAACGAAAAAATCTCAAATCCGGTGGCGTTCGGGTCATCGTTCGTGGCGTTGAAATGAATACTGACAAAGATGGAATTGCGCGCGGAATTGGCGATCTTGGCGCGAACCTCCAGGGGCACAAAATAATCGCCCTCGCGCGTCATGATCACGCGCAGTCCTTTCGCCTGCAAGATCGGCCGAAGTCTCCGCGCCACGTCCAGGGCAAAATCCTTTTCGTATCCATTTCGACTCACCTGCCCCTTGTCGTAGCCACCATGCCCGGGATCGAGGACGACCGTCTGGACCTTGCCGACGTTAGGAACCCGATGCGGGCGCACCAGTGGCTCTATTGTCTTGGCAAGGTCGGTACGCGTTACCAGAAACTTTCCGTCCTGCTCGATCACTGGAAAGCACAACCAACTGCGAGCGCCATTGATCATTGCCTCACGGCTGCCGCTGACGAACTCCAGGGGATGATTTGCCGTCTCTGTCTTTATCTTCGATCCGGACGGCACCACATTGGCGGGCAACCCGTAGAATTTAGAGATATTATCGACACTGAGGTAATCGTGGCCATTTACCTTAATGACCTGCCAATCGCCCGCGGAGACGACACCCGTTGATACGATAACGACGTAGCCGAAGAGAAATGCGATTACCGACCAACGCTTCACCGGGAGGGGCATGCCTCGGCTATGGTATCAAAAATCGCACTCACCTCAAGGATTGAGGTCCGTTTTAGAAGATCATGTTTAAGAATTCAAACACCGCCGAAAGCCCGCTGCTTCGCATCTGTCCCGTTACAGACTGCAGGTCTCGTTCATTCAAACTACCAATTTGACTTGCGGATTTTTCGCGCTAAACACCGGAAATGTCCTTCCCCGTTCGACGCGTGGCCGGCGGTTTCATTTCATTGCTCCTTGCCGCGACTTTCGCTCCCGTCACAACGGACGCAGCGCCGCATGGCAAGAGATTTCCGAGGTGTTGCGTCTGGCGTGTAACGAACGCCAAGGCGCCATTTTATCTCGTCGGGTCGATTCATGCGCTTAGCAAAAAAGATTACCCTTTGCCCGAACCGTATGAGCTCGCGTTGAAGGACAGCAACCGCTTTGTGTTTGAATTCGATCCTACGCGGCATGTGGAATTCCAGAAGAAATTTGAGGCCGCAGCGAAGTATCCCCGGGGCCAGGACATCCGTTCAAAAATCAGTCCGGAGTTGCTGGCATGGCTCCGCAAAAACATGTTCACTGTCATGCCCGAGGGCCGCGACGGAAATGGCGAGCGCGTCGAGAACTTCGATAGCCAGCTTCGTTACAAGCCGTGGTGGATCGCACAACATCTGGCCACTCCGGCCGCATACAGCAAGACATCCGCCTCCCATGGTCTGGATAATTATTTTGTGGATCACGCTATGAAGACCGGAAAGGAGATCGCCGGCCTCGAATCCGTTAACGAACATGTGGCCGTGATGGGGGGGTTGTCCGATCGCGACGGCGAATTCATGCTGCAGGACGCGCTCGATCAGCCGAACAATGGAGCAAAAGAGTTCAGCAGGATGTACAAGGCGTGGCGCAAAGGCGACACCAATGCGCTTTGGGCAGGCGACGCGCACCTGCGCGAAAGGGCGCCGCGGATCGCGGCGCGTTTTGTCGATGATCGCAATGCGAAATGGATTTCGCGAATCGAGGCGGAACTAAGAACCGGGAAGCCGACGGCGATTGTCGCCGGCGCCCTTCATTTCTCCGGACCGCGCAGCGTCATCGTGTTGTTGCAAAAGCACGGGTACCTGATCGAGCAGCTGTAGAGTCAGATTCCCGGCGGCAAGTTTCGTGGTAGCCCCGAGCAGGGTGTCGCCCTTTCTGGCAAAGTTGGCCTAACCGACTAACTTCCGTCAGCCCTTCAACGGAACTGCGTTTGAGGGGTCTAATTCGCTTGAAGAAACTCAGAGCTAGTCATTTCGTTTTCAAAATCATGAAGTCATTTATCACCACCAGCATTTCACTTCTTTTTGCGGTAAGTCTTTCGGCTCAATCAGAACCGCCGCAGCCAGGAGTACCCGCGCACCAGGAAAAAAGCGCAGACTCAACTGAACAGAACGCAAAGCCGATCGATTCGAGCAACTTCGATAGTTCGATGAAACCGGCCGACGACTTCTTCCTTTATGCGAATGGCGGTTGGATCAAACGCACTGAGATCCCGCCCGAATACACGCGGTGGGGAAGCTTCAACGAGTTGATCGAGCGCAATAACGACGCGCTTCACGCGATCGCGGAGAAAGCGCAGAACACCAAAATCGATCCTCGAATGGCTCCGGCGGTGCAGAAGGTCGGCGATTTTTATGCAAGCGGCATGGACGAGAAAACGATCGAAGCGTCGGGAGCCAAGCCACTCGATGAAGAATTCAAAGCGATCGAGGCCGTCAACGATCGCAAGGCCCTGCTGAAGGAAATTGCGCATCTTCATTCCATGGGAATCCCGGTGCTATTCAATTTCGGATCGGCGCCGGATTCAAAAGACAGCACGCACGAGATCGCGCAGGCGGTTCAGGGAGGACTCGGTTTGCCGGACCGCGATTATTACACAAAAACGGACGAAGCTTCGAAGAAGTTGCGCGAGCAATATGTCGATCACATCGCCAAGATGCTGACACTGTTGGGCGATCCCGCTTCGAAGGCACAGGACGAAGCGAAGAAGATTTTGGCGTTGGAAACAAAGCTCGCCCAGGCATCACGAACACGAGTGCAATTGCGCGATCCGCAGAAAAACTACAACAAGATGCAGGTGCGGCAGTTGCAGGATCTCACGCCAGACTGGAACTGGGGTGAATACTTCAACGCAATAAGTCTTCTCACGCCGCAGGACGTTAACGTTCATCAGCCGGAATTCTTCAAGACGGCAGATCAGGTTTTCAAGGAGACACCGCTGGACGATTTCAAGACGTACCTTCGCTGGCACCTGATCGATGCCGCCGCGTCCGACCTGTCGAAGGATTTCGTGGATGAGGATTTCAATTTTAAGGAGCGAACCCTTCGTGGCGCACAGCAGATCAAGCCGCGCTGGAAACGGGTGGTCACGTCCGAAGACGGTGCAATCGGCGAAGCGCTCGGAAAACTCTACGTGGCATACAATTTCCCGCCGGAGGCAAAAGCGCGCGCGCTCGAGATGGTCAACAATTTGAAGGCAGCCCTGGCCGAGCGAATCAAGACGCTCGATTGGATGGATCAGCCGACAAAAGAGCAGGCGTTGAAAAAACTCGCCGCGATGCAGGTGAAAATTGGGTATCCCGACAAATGGCTGGACTATTCAATGCTGTCCATCGACCGCGGTCCTTACGTCTTGAATGACATCCGCGCGTCTCAATTCGCAACTACGCGCGACTTGAACAAAATCGGCAAACCTGTCGATCCCACGGAATGGGGCATGACGCCACCGACCGTGAATGCCTACTATCAGCCCAACCGAAATGAAATCGTTTTTCCAGCCGGCATTTTGCAGCCGCCTTTCTTCTATGCGAATGCGGACGATGCCGTGAATTACGGTGCAATCGGCGCGGTAATCGGGCACGAAATGACTCACGGTTTTGACGATCAGGGCCGGCAGTTCGATGCCAATGGAAATCTGCGCGACTGGTGGTCGAAAAAATCTGCAGACGAATACAATAAGCGGCGCAAAGAAGTGGTTGCTCAGTACAATGCGTACGAGGCGTTGCCGGGATTGCACGTAAATGGCGAGCTGACTCAGGGTGAAAACATCGCGGACATTGGCGGTGTAAAACTCGCCTACGCAGCGTTACAAAAAGCGCTGGCAAAACATCCCGAAGAACGCACCGGGAAAATCGACGGCTTCACGCCGGAACAACGTTTCTTCCTTTCATTCGCCGCCATCTGGCGATCGAAGATTCGCGACGAGGACCAGAAGTTGCGCCTGAACACCGATCCACATTCGCCGGCACATTTTCGTGTGAACGGGCCGCTGTCGGATTTGCCGGAGTTTCAGCAGGCGTTCAACATTCCCAACAACGCACCAATGGTTCGTCCCGCCGACAAGCGCGTCAACATCTGGTGACGATGAAACCAGAATTCCCCGCCCAGTCGATGGTATGCCGCGGTTCACTGAACCGCCTGGTCCATTGAGGTCAATCGCCGCTAGCTAATCTTGCCGCCCCAGCTCAAGATCTTGGCTTTGGTGCCGGCGGCTTCGGCTTCCTGGATGTTGCCGGCACGATTGTAAAACAACGAAAGACTTGTCCAACCGATTTGGTCGTTAGGCCGCAGTTCTACCGCTTTCCTGCCCGCTTTAATCGCTTCCTCGAATCGCCCGAGTTTCATCAGCGCCATCCCCAGTGCGTGCCAGCCATCGAAAAAGTCTGAATCGAGTTGCACGCATCTCCGGTATTTGTCCACTGCGCTCTGCAGATCGCCCACGGCGAGATGGCCATTCGCATCGTCGAAGATCTGGTCGAGTGTTGCCATTTATCTTATCTGTTCTCGCACAAAGACCACAACGGTCACGAAAAAATTTCGAAGACCATTTTAAAAATCCAGGACCTCTTCGTGGACCTTGTGTGCGCCCTACCCCTTCTTGAATTCCAGGCCAGCCGCCTGCTGCCGGTCCCGCAACCATTCAACAAGAACAATCCGCTCCTTGTTATCGAGGATTCTTTTTTCGAACGCCGCCTTTTTCTCATCGACCGTCGCGTCCGTGAGTGGCTCTCGTCTTTCCAGAATGGCAATCAACCCGTCGACACCAGAAGGCACAAAGTCGGTAACGTCGCCGGGATTCAGAAACGCCACGGCATTTTTTACCGCCAGAAGCTCGGGCGCCTCATTCTTCGGCTTCTTGTCCTCGCTTTTTGCGGCTTCCTCGTCGATCAAGGAAAACGGCGGAAGCTTCTCGGTTTTTACGCCGGCCTTTTGAATTGCCGCTTCAAGAGGCTGATCGGATTTTTTTGCTTCCCGCAGTTGTTGCACTAACTCGGCGCCTTTGGTTGACATTAATTCCCGCGACCGCGTTTTCTTTAACTCGTCCACGATTTTCGATTTGGCCTCCTCGAGCGTGAGAGGCCGCGCCTCATCAATTCCAGTGAGGTGCAAAATGTAAAAGCCGTCCGCCACCTGGATGGGATCACTATTCGGCTCTTTTGCTGACAACTTGAAAGCCGCGGCGCCAAGCTGTGGGTCGATCTTTAACTGCGGGTCGGGCTCCGCAGCGGTGAACTCGCTGGTCTCATGCAACGACAATTGAAATTTGGCAGCCGCCTGCTTGAAGTCCGCGTCCTTTTGCAGCAGCGCCTGTGTGAAGTCCGTCGCGCGATCGGCCAGCTTCTGTAATACCTCGATCCGCTCCTTGCCTGCCAATTTTTTTTCCTCCTCCGTAAGCGTCAATTGAACAAACTCGACCTTGCGCTTCTCATCGGTCTTGAGATCGGCTTTGTGCGCGTCATAATATTTCTGCACGTCTTCGTCGCTGATCTTGATGTCCTTGTCGAAATCAGTCGCCCGAAATCGAATCACACTGACGTAGAATTTGTCGTAACCACGCTGAAAATTTTCATCCAATTCGTTCTTGGGAAGCGAAACGCCGGCCGCCAAAAGCTTTTGGATTTCGTTCAAAGCAATCTGATCGCGCACCAGCTGTTCGATGTGTTCTTCAGAAAGCCCCAACGGTGCGAGCCCGTTCTGCACAAGATCATTGAACTTGTGGATGTCGAAGCCTGAATCACCTTGAAAAGCCGGCAGCCTGCGTACGACTTCGGCAATTTCCGAAGCGCTGGGGCGCAGTCCCAGCCGGTCTGCTTCGTGCCTCAGGACCAGTAGGTTCACAATGAATTGAACGCCAGCCTGGTTCTGATTGAACCCGGCGCCGGCTGTCATTGTTTCAACAAAATTGGACATGCCGAGAGCCTGCGCCAGACTCAAAAGCCTCACATATTGTTGTGCTTCCAACATCGAAACGTTTCGATCATAGATGCGAGCAAACTGATCGGAGCGCATCGCGCCGTAGTCCGGCCGTTGCACAAAATAGAAAATGAATGGGATCGCCAGAATCGCGATAACGATCATCAGCCAGTCTTTGTGCCTGCGCAGTAACTTCATCATAACGGATCGAAATAGTAGCGGGACAGAGCCTGGCCGCAAATCTGTAGCCGCCGCCTGCGGGCGGCGCATCAAACTTGCGCTTGGCACCACGAAACGGTTCTCAGTGGTCGCTTCGCATAGCGAAGCGGCTACAGGTTGCCGGCCGTTTCCTGAGTCAACTCCCAAGCTTTGCGCAAATGTTCTTCGGTGGTCAACACGTTGCCGAGACCGATCCGCATCACCGTTCGACCGCGCAACTTCGTCTGCGTGAGATAAGCGCGACCGCTCGCGTTGATTCGCTCGACGATATTGCTGTTTAATTTGTCGATGCAGTCGATGGAGCCGGCGCGCCCTCGCGCCGCCGAATCCTGACGCGGCGAGGGCGCCGCGGCTCCAACGAACCGAAAACAGACCACCCCCATGCTGACTCGCGCGGATAGTTCGAACCGGTCGTCCTGTTTGATCCACTCGGCCAGCAAATTTACCAGGCGGATTTGTTCCCGCAGACGCGCCACAACTCCGGCGCGGCCTAACGAGCGCCAGATCACCCATGCCTTGAGTGCCCGGAACCTTCGCCCGAGCTGTATCCCGTAATCCATGTAGTTCTTTTCGCCTTCAATGGTGTCTCCCCGCAGGACTTCCGGCACGAGGGTAAATACGCG
>JBLMXD010000221.1:0-5709 GCA_050257575.1 Alphaproteobacteria bacterium
CGCGCGGCTTCGATGCCTTTTTCGTCGCGCGCCGCTTCAATTTCGCGCAGCGCATCATCGCGCAGTTGTTCGAGCGGGTGCATGGATTTCGGGAATCGTTAAATCGTTACATCGTTGAATCGCAAAATCGAATCTCGATTCACGAACCACGACTCACGAATCACGCCGCCTTCTTCTTCGATTTCCCTTTGTTTTCCAGCGCACTCTTTGCTTGATCTACGATCGATTTGAATGCCACTTCGTCGGTCACGGCGAGGTCCGCGAGAATTTTGCGGTCGAGACCGATCCCGGCAGCCTTTAGTCCTTCAGCCAGGCGGCTGTAGGTCATGCCGTTTGCGCGTGCAGCGGCATTGAGACGTTGGATCCAAAGATAACGAAATGTGCGTTTGCGGGTTTTGCGGTCGCGATACGCCCAATACTGGGCTTTCATGACAGCGTCTTTAGCGTAGCGAAAAAGTTTTGAACGGCGACCGCGGTACCCTTTCGCCTTTTTCAGCATTCGTTTCCGGCGCGCACGGCTTGCCGTGGCGTTTGTAGCTCTTGGCATTTTGTTTTGCCCCGGGAATGGTTTCGGGGCTCCTCATTCAGCGAGCTGTTGTTCCTTTATCGACCTTTCCAGCCTCGCTCACTGAATTATCCCGCAGACGCGGAACAGGCGGAGAGATCGCGGGCCGGAAGTTAAATGCGGAACGCAAAATGACAACCGCATTTTCAAATCATGGAACCTAAGAAGCCTTGGTTACGGCTGGCGAGGAACAAGCGTTTCCGCTTCATGCGCATCGAACCATACGAAATGACAGCGCGCGCAGACATCTACCTTGATTTCTGCCTGGTCAAATAGAGCAACATCGATCATGGGCTGCCTGCACAATGGGCATGGCGGTCCGATTTGTCCCTGGCCGCCGATTGCATGCTGCCACAGAGGGTTGATTGATTCCGGCGTGAAGCGTTGGCGCATTAGTTCGATGGTGACTGCGCGACCGGCACAGCGTTTGCACGCGTAAAGGATGCCGCCGGAAGTGCGAACTTCTTCCAGTAGCACATTGCAGCGTGGACAGCGGAGCTCGGAGCCATCAGCCATGTTGATCGCAGTAGTGAGAAGCGATTGGTGAAAAGTGAAAAGAAAAATCGGTCCGCGCCTTCTGATTTGTGGGGGACTACTAATCTCCTGTTAAAAGCCGCCATTTGGGTATAATCGCGCATGCAGTGGTTCAGCCGAGCCCGATTGTTGGTGCTGACGTTGATCTGTCTGTTTTGGACGGGTCTGATCTTTGTTGGGCATTTTTTCCCAAGCGCACCGTTTATCTCGATTCCATGGCGCGGCGAACAGAGCTTTGAAGATTTGCTTCGAAAAGAGGGCCGCAAGACTACTCCACCCCCGGATTTCGTTTTCCTCGGAATCGACCAAAGCACGCTACAGCTGCCGCCATTTGCCCCGGAAGAACTGGCCGGCAATCGCGCGCTGCAACTCATGACCGCGAAGCCGTTTCCGTGGTCGCGCGAAGTGTATGCGCTTTTACTCGACAAGCTTTTCGCCGCTGGCGCACGCGTTGTCATGTTCGATTTGCTGTTCAATCCACCTAACGAGGGCGATCCGGCGTTTCGCGCCGCATTGGATCGTTACCGCGATAAGGTAGTGGTCGGCGCCAACTTCGATTTCGAACATGGTACACAGGCCGTTACGCCAAACGCTGATCTGATCCCGCCGCCGCAATTGCAGGATGATCGCGTCGGTTACGTGAATTTCTGGCCGGACGCAATTGACGGAAGAACGCGCGCCGTGATGTATACGGTAACGAATCGGCAACTCGCAGGCCTGCCACCGGGCCCCGGGGCAATAGTCTACGAATCCATGTCAGCGCGCGGCCTCCAGAAGGCCGGTCACGGCGGGGATGTGCCGAATGATTTTCGAAGTCACATCATTCGATACACAGGCCCAGACGCGTTCGAGCCGCGCGCTCTTTATGAGGTTTTCGATCCCAAGCTTTGGGGCGCGAATTACGGCGATGGCGCTTTTTTCAAAGACAAGATCGTGATGGTGGGGCCGTCCGCGCAGGTATTACACGACGTAGTGGATACCCCCATGAGCCCCAACACGCTGGGGCCGACGATGCATTTTCAAGCAATGGCTGCGGCGCTGCAGCATGAGTTCCTTCGGCCGACGCCAAGGAAAATTAGTTTGGCACTCGTCTGCGCGGCAGGGTTTGTGGCGTGGCTGCTGGTCGCATTAGTACGCAAACCTTTGGTCTCCCTCGGCGCGCTCGTCGCGATCACGGTCGCATACCTTGGAATGGCGCGATTGCTTTACGATAACATCGGACTGCTGCTGCTCACGGTTCCAGTGCTGTCTACGCTCGTACTCAGCGGATCATTTTCGCTCGGGTTCGAATACTTCCTGGAGCGCATGGAAAAATTGCGCACCAGGCGCACGCTGGAACGCTATGTCTCAAAAAATCTGGTCGAGGAAATTCTGGAGAACCCCGACAGTTACTACAGCTCACTTCGTGGTGTCCGGGTGCCTGCGACGATTCTATTTTCAGATTTGATTGGCTTCACCACGTTGGCAGAGAAAGCCAACCCGGAAGCATTGGTCACGCAGCTCAATGAGTATCTCTCACGGATGACTTCCGTCATTTTCAGCAATGGCGGAACACTCGATAAATTTATCGGCGACGCGATCATGGCCGTGTGGGGCAACGTGCGCAGCCTGGGCACGGTGCAGGACGCTAAAAATTGCGCGCTGGCGGCGCTGGGGATGCGCCGGGAGCTGGGCAAGCTAAACCAAAACTGGCGCGAACAAGGTCGCATGGGATTGGGCATGGGAATGGGTATGAATCACGGCGAAGTAATCGTCGGCAACATTGGTTCACAGGACAGAATGGATCCCACCGTGATAGGCGATGCGGTGAATCTGGCATCGCGACTGGAAGCTCTTACCCGAACTTATGGTGTGGATTTACTGGTTGGCGAATCGGCTGCCGAACTTGTCCGCGACGAAATTTATCTACGTTCGGTTGCCCGCGTACAGGTAAAAGGCAAAACGAAACCAGTGGACGTATTCACTTTCGTCGGTGCCCGGGGCGAAGAAATAAATTCGGAGTTTTTGAAATGGCTGGAAACATACGAAGAGGCGATCGGCAAGTTTCGCGCCCGCGATTTTACCGATGCGAAGATCCTCTTCTCACGTTTTCTTGAATTCTATCCCGACGATTTCCTGGCGAAAATGTACCTTCAGCGCGCACTCGAATACGAACAGGCCCCGCCGGACGCCGCTTGGGAAGCAGTGGAGGTTTTTCAGAAGAAGTAAATTTTTCACAGTCGAGTTTCTGTGATCTGCCGAACAAGCGCTGGCAAATTCTCCGGCGCTGCGTAGAGAATGCCCGTGAAAGAAGCGCCCAGGAGTTTTCATTTCCTTGGAATTTGCGGCACGGCAATGGGCGCGGTCGCGGTCGCGCTGCAGGAGCGCGGATTCAAGGTGACCGGGTCGGACGAAAATGTTTATCCGCCAATGTCGAGCTTTCTCCAGGAAAAGGGGATCGCGCTCATGGCGGGCTATCGGGCGGAGAACATCCCCTCGGATGCGGATGTCGTCGTGATCGGCAACGCGATGACGCGGGGAAACCCGGAAGTGGAAGCCGTGCTGAATCGGAAACTTCTTTACCTGTCGTTGCCGGAGGTTCTGAGGAATTTTTTCCTGCGGGGCCGCCACAATCTGGTGGTCACCGGCACGCACGGTAAAACGACTACCACCGCGTTGCTTACCTGGATCATGGAGAAAGCGGGACGCAAACCGGGTTACATGATTGGCGGCATCCCAAAGAACTTTGGTGAAGGCGCGCGATTGAACGATTCCAAATATTTCGTGATTGAGGGCGACGAATACGACACCGCGTTTTTCGACAAACGCTCAAAGTTCGTTCACTACCTTCCGGAGTTGGTGATCGTAAACAACATCGAATTCGATCACGCCGACATCTTCAATAGTCTTGATGAAATCAAGCTTAGCTTTCGCCGCTTGCTCAATATCGTTCCGCAGAACGGAATGGTTGTAGTCAACGGCGACGATCCTAATTCTGTCGAAGTCGCCAAGGATTGCCTGGCGCAAATGGTCGAGGTCGGTTTTTCGAAAAACTGCGCTCAACGGATCCGGGACGTCAGCTATACGAATGGTGGATCGCGCTTTAAACTGGGTGACGACATTTTCGAAATTCCGCTGGTGGGCGAATTCAACGTTCACAATGCCGCGATGGCGGCGACGGCGGCCCATTTTTATGACGTGCCCACCGCGAAGATTGAAAGCGCATTCAAAAGCTTTTCCGGTATCGCACGCCGTCAGGAGCTTCGAGGCGAGGCGGGTGGCGTAAAGGTGATTGACGATTTTGGTCATCATCCCACGGCGATCGCATCCACATTACAGGCGCTGCGTCATCGTTATCGCGGACAGCGGCTCTGGGCCGTGTTCGAACCGCGCTCGAATACGACCCGGCGGGCCGTGTTCCAACAAAGACTTCCTGAGGCGTTAAAACTGGCTGACGGTGTTTTTATCTCGCAGGTGGCTCGCCTCGAACAGATCCCGGAGGATCAGCGGCTGAAACCGGATCGGGTCGTTGCCGCGATCACCAAAGCCGGACGGCCTGCATTTTACGAGCAGGATACGAATGCGATCGTAGATCGAATCATTCCTATGCTACAGCCGAAAGACGTAGTTGTGGTTTTCAGCAACGGCGGGTTCGACAATATTCATGAGAAGCTTCTCATGAGGTTAAAAGGTCAAACAGTTACAACTGTTACAAGGGTAAACGGTTAATAATGCAGTTCTTCTAACCAATCATCCGCTTGGCGTCGCTGCCGAAGTGTGATCGTGCACGATGCGCCAGCCTTCAGGCAGGCGCTTGAAGATCAGTGTAAAACGCCCGTGCGGCTCATCGTTTGCCCGCTTCAAGGCCCAACGACCCAGCACAAGTGCCGCGTCAGGCGAGAGCATCGTGACTTCAACATCGGAGAAGGCCAGTGTTCCCATCTTTGTCCGGTCAGAATATTTCTTGCGATACCGCTCGCGGACTGTTTCCCAGCCGCGCGTGACCTGGTCGTCCGAGACGAAAACGGTCGATGCCGCTCGCGAATAGCCGTTCATGAATTCGTCGATGTCGCCGCGGTTCCACGCATCCTGCTGTGCGTGAAGCACCGATTGGATCTCGGCAGCGGCACTCGGAGGGTTTTGCGCCGCAACGCCACCAAAGATCGCGACCAAAATAAAGCTACTGACGGCCATCGCGCGGGATACCTGCTTGCGTCTGGCTAGCGTGAGAATCGGTTGCAACGGTATCAATTTCTTATAAACTAGGCGCCTCTGGCCCATGCATTGAAGGAGAGTCCCAGGTAAGGTAATACATTGACGGGTCTAATAAATCTACTACGGTCGCCCATCCAGCGAAATAAGACTGTGGAACGACTTTTCTGTATCGCCACACTCGTGATTGCCAGCGCGGTGGTGGCTTCTGCCCAAAAGGAAGCGCGTCGCCCGACCGTGCCGGCGGTCAAGGCAGTTAAGCCCGAGGAGCCGGCAGATTCGCCTTCCGCCCCGCCAAACGCGCCAGCCACAGTCCGGCTGCAATTTCCCAACAGCGACGTCGTCGATGTGTTGCATCTGTATGAGCAGCTCACCGGGAAGAAACTGGTGATGGATAATTTTGTGCAGGGCAAGGTGAA
>JBLMXD010000222.1:0-4768 GCA_050257575.1 Alphaproteobacteria bacterium
GTGAGTCAGCCGATATTTTCGAGCTACGGCGCTCGAAAGAAATCTAGCTGCGCAGCCCCTTGGTGAAGCGAACGAGTTCGTCGGCGACCCGTTTGATTCGCTGGGTGATATTTTTGTCGCTGATACGTTCGCCATTGAAAGCATGAGACGTGGCGAAGGCGAACCGCGGAATAATGACGCACCGGAAATCGAGCATCAGGCTGTTGGCATAGGCCATGACCGACATGTAACTGGCGTGACCGCCTGCGGCGCAAAGAAAAGCGACAATCTTGTCCTCCCACACACTCCCGGTTAGCTCGATCATGTTTTTTGTCGCGGCAGCGACATCGTAATTGTAAACCGGAGCTGCGATCAGGATTCCGTCAGCAGCTTCAATCGCCCGTGCCAATTTCCTGGAGCCGGGCATCCCGTAACATTTGTCTGCGTCGCAAAGCGGCAGGTCCATTTCACGAATATCGATCCATTCGCAATCGGCTTTCTGTTTTTGCAAATGCGTGAAAGCCACGCGCCCCATCCGGCGACTATTGCTATCGGGATTGCCGCTGGTGCTGATGACAAGATGCTTTGCCATGGGTTCGTTGAGAATCTCCGAGGAAAGCAGGAAAGCAAGGAATCCCCGTTAAAACCGCTTTCCTGGTTTCTGCCTTCCTTAGTAATCCTTATTTTTGCTGATTGCGATCGTAGGGAACGATGTTGTCCCATTCTTTGGCGGAAGAGCGGGCAACGAATGCGACCACGGGCTCCGTGTCGCTCATGTTGAACACTTCATGAGGCACGCCGGGTTTGATGTAGATGAAATCGCCAGCCTCGTTTTCGATCGACTCTTTGCAGCCGGCTCCGAATTCGTGGCGCACTTTTCCTTCAATGATGTAGAGAATTACTTCGAAACCGACGTGAATGTGCGCGTAAGCCACGCCTCCCGGCGGAATCGTGGCGATGTTTGCCGACAGATTTCGTGTGCCGACGTTTTTGGCGGACATGCCTTGTTTGTAATGAATGCCGTTCCAATTACGTCGCGCGCCGCCGCCGCGAATCGTCAAAATGCCGTCGTGGTCTTCCACCGCTCGAGTATCGATATGGTCATTATCATCTTTCATGAAAGGGAGCAGAATTGCGCGCCAAGTAGCATACTTTAATTCATTCAATTCGCTAAACTCTGTGTGCAAGAGATATGAGAATGGCAACGGAGCGGTCTTCGAATACAGTGAAAAATGAATCAGAACGGATTACCGAACATTCTTGAGCACCAACGTCTTCCTTCCCCGACTATTACGCCACAGGCGCTGGCGTATGAGGATAACTGTCTCTGGATGAGTTCACGTGATCTCGGGACGCTTTTCAAGGTTCAAATGGATACATGGAAAGTTGTGCAGGAGATCGATCCTCCGGGAGTTGTTTGGGCCGCGGTTTCCTCGGGTGACGGCGAAATGTGTTTCACGATTGGTAAAGGACTTAACGACGATCGTTACATCTATCGGTATGCGACAAACGAAGGTTTCACCAAACTGTTTGCCTGCCCGGATTTTACCGGTTCCTACATTAGCTTCGACGGCAAACACCTCCACATGAGTCAATGGTATGAGAAGCGGATTCTGAAGTTTGATGCCCGGGGAAACATTCTCCGCGAAATCGACGTCGGGGAGGAGATCTGCGGTCACACTTTTGTGAATGGCGACATCTACGTGCTCCGCGGCCGCGAGAACAAGAACCAGCCTGACAAACCCGAAGAATGGCGAATCGCCCGACTCGACCCGAAAGAGGAACGCCCGCGTGTGGAAGATCTCGCTACGATCCCGTTTGCGGCACGTTCGCTGACATTCGACAGCGAATACTTCTGGTCCAATCACCGCGCCGCGAACGCGACGATGTCGTTTTCGCTACCGTAAAAGTTCAGGCACGCCATCGTTAGCCGCCCAGTTCTGCGTGTCGAGGACACGTGACGAGGTGATCGTTAACCATGCCTGTGGCCTGCATAAGCGCGTAGCAGATCGTGGAGCCGACAAATTTGAATCCGCGTCGCAGCAGGTCGCGGCTCATGGCGTCCGACTCTTTCGTGCGCGCGGGAACATCAGCCGACCTTCGCCAACGATTCTGGATTGGTCTGCCGCCGACGAAGTCCCACAAATAACTGTCGAAGCTCCCGAATTCTTTTCGTACCGCGAGGAACATTTTCGCGTTCGTGATCGTTGCGGCGATTTTCAAACGGTTTCGCACGATCCCATCGTTGCGGAGCAACCGCCGCACTTCGCGCGCCCCATAACGGGCAATCTTCTCCGCGCGAAATCGATCGAACGCCTTCCGATAGTTCACCCGTTTTTTCAAAATCGTATTCCAACTAAGTCCCGCCTGCGCGCCCTCCAAAATCAGAAACTCGAAGAGCACGTGATCGTCGTGCACAGGGACGCCCCATTCCTCGTCGTGATAAGTGATATTCGGTTCGGTAGTGGCCCAGGGACAGCGTGACACAAGTTGGAACGCTATATCATAACGCGACCTGTGCATGGCCCGACCGTTGGCGGGTCAATCGCGAACAATGCGGGCGAACTATCGCGGTGCAAACAGATCGTAGTCGTTCGTTTCTGGGATGAAAAGTTTGACCGTGGCTGTCTCTTCTCAGAGTTTTGTCCATGAGTGAGAAAGACACCGGTAAGGCCGCACCGTCGGCCAAGCTTTTTTTCGAGACAATTAACGCGTATCAACGCACTGCTGCCATCAAAGCTGCCGTTGAGCTGGATCTTTTCACGGCAATCGGTGAGAAGCCGGCGACCGCGACAGAGATCGCCCCGCGGCTCGGCGCCTCGCAGCGAGGTGTTCGGATCCTTTGCGACTATCTGACGATCCTGGGATTTCTGAACAAGGATGGCGATCGCTATTCACTTACAAGGGACAGTGCCGCTTTCCTCGATCGAAAATCGCCTACGTACGCAGGGGGGATGACGCAGTTTCTTCTCATGCCGGAAATCGCTGGGGCATTCGACGATCTGGCCAAGTCGGTGCGCAAAGGCGGCGCGGTCGGTGAGGGAACCCTGGCTCCGGAACATCCGGTTTGGATCGAATTCGCGCGCAGCATGGGAGGTATGATGATACCGGCCGGCAGCGTCCTCGCCGAAATCGTGGCGTTGGATCCATCTCGGGAGACACGGGTCCTGGACATCTCCGCCAGTCACGGAATGTGGGGCATCAGTTTCGCAAAAAAGAATGCGCGTGCCCGGATCACCGCGTTGGATTGGGCCCCCGTGCTTAAGCTGACGCGCGAGAGTGCCGAGCGGGCCGGGGTGGCGGACCGGTTCGACGCGATTGCCGGCAGTGCCTTCGACGCCGAATTCGGTTCGGACTACGACCTGGTGTTGGTACCTAATTTTCTTCATCATTTCAATTTTGCCGATTGTGTTCGGTTTTTGAAAAAGGCGAGATCTGCCCTGCGGCGCGATGGGCGCATCGCAATTGTTGAGTTTGTGCCAAATCCTGATCGTGTTTCGCCGCCGGAGTCGGCAGGCTTCAGCATCATTATGCTGGCCACAACTCCGGAGGGCGACGCCTACACCTTCGCGGAGTTTGAGGAGATGCTGCGACAATCTGGATTTCAGGCGCCGCAGGCTCATTCCATTCCGCCGACTTTCACGGCCATCGTGGCCAAGGCCGGATAGACCGGTGTTTACACAGATGCAGGCGATGCGGTCGCGGTTGCGGATCGCGCGGTGCTCCCGGCGATGGCGAGGATAACATCAGTCTTGGCGATCGATCCGACTAATTCTCTATCGTGGGATACTACCGGCAGACGTTCGCCATCGTGGTGGCTGAAACGCTCCAGCGCTTCAATCAGGGACGCGCCCGCCCGCACCACTGGAAACGAATCGCGCAAAAGATCACCGGCAATGACAACCTTCGCCAACTCCGGTGTATTGAGATAACTCTTGATATCGTGCAGAGAAACCGCGCCGATGAATCTGCCGTGATCGGTTACATAAAGATAATTGAAGTGCGTGGCGACAAATTTCTCGGCTATTTCGGAGAACTCGGTTGTTGGTGAAACTGTCAACGGATTTGGCTTCATCAAGTCGCGCACGTGCAACTCAGCCAGTTGTTTCGCGTAATCGCCTGCGCCTTTACGTTTCAACGCCTCGGCATAGATCGAGCGCTTCTCGATCTTGACTGACGTGTAGTAACCAACCACGCACGCGAGCATCAGCGGTAGAATGATCTGATGGTCCAGTGTGAGTTCGAAAATCATGACAATAGCCATGATCGGGGCGTGAGTTGCCGCGGCCAGGAACGCGCCCATCCCAACAATTGCGAATGCGCTGGGGTTTACTGACGCAGACCCGGTGACATCGTGAGTAACCGTACCGAAAAGAAACCCCAGGCTCGCGCCTACGAACAGCGTCGGCGTAAAAACTCCGCCCACTGCACCGGAGCCAAATGTGGCCGCGGTCGCCAGGACTTTGAAAATCAGAATCAGCGCAACCGTTTGCCAAATCCAGTGGCTGTTCAAAATCCCGCTCACTACGCTGTAACCGTTGCCACACACCTCCGGATAGAACGTCGCAAGCGCGCCAACAATTAGACCGCCGGCGCACATCTTCACGTAAACTGGCGCGGAAAAACGTTCTGCAAATTTCTCGCTCGCTCGCAGCAACCGGATGAACCACGGCGCAACCAAACCCGAAACCAGACCAAGCAAGAGGTACGGCCCTATCTCCCAGGCTCGGTTGAGCCGGAAAAGCGGGATTTGATAGAGCGGACCCGGACCGAGGAAGCCGCGCACTGT
>JBLMXD010000223.1:0-3039 GCA_050257575.1 Alphaproteobacteria bacterium
CTCGTGATGCAAATACCTGAAGATGGGCGTCGACAGCAGAGAGAAAAAGGGCTCAGTCGCAACGACTTTACCGCCTGGTTTTAACTTGTTTGCTGCCGCGTTCAAGAATGCAATAGGATTCTTCAAGTGATGCAGCACGTTGGTTAGCGTAATAACATCTAAACTTTCATCCTTGATCGCATCCAGCTTGTCGATCTCATGGCAGTCAAATACGATGTCGAGATAGTCCAGATCGAGCACGTCACTCGTGATGGCGTTTGGCAAAAATTGTTTTAGCGGCGACGTACCGCTTCCTATCTCGAGTATTGAAAGCGCCGACGGGTTGGCGAAGCCCTTGAATTGGTCACGGTAAAGTTCGCGGTACCAAAACAGGAGATTTTGATTGGCGCGGAGGCGCGCGCGGTTACGCAATGTCACAGCGCGATCCTGAGTCTCCTCAGTATGCACAACCCTGGCGCGGCTCATTTGACTGCGCGGATATAAAGCGAGCCGGCAAATTCCGACACCGCTGGCACCTTCTCGAGAATGCCGCCGAGCGCATTCAATCCATCAACGAGAAAAGATGGCGTTTTCGGGTGTAAGAAATCAAAGGGATCAATTTGCACAGCACGAAACCCTGCTGCTTCTAGGAGTCGCCGCAACGGCCAGCGAAAGAATGCGGTCTCATCAGGAGAGTCGCCAAGCTTCCGTTTCACCCACGGGACGTTTTTTTGTATCGCGATTTGCGGATTCAGCATGTTTGGCTCGGTAAAATAGACGGTACCACCGTTTTTTAACAATCGGTAGATTTCCGTCAGAGCATCTTCTATGTCCAAGTGGTGTAACACCGAACTGCCCACAACGGAATCAAAGGAAGCATCAGGATAGCTCAAAGCGCAGGCGTTCTGGATTTCAAAACGAACATTTGCCGCGAAACCCTCTGTCTTCGCAATTTCCAAAAGCTCAGGAGACACATCAATGGCCACTACGTCTGCTCCGCGCCGAGCCAGTTCCCGCGTGAAATAGCCGGTGCCACATCCAAGTTCCAGCACCCGCATTTCTGGCCGAATGTGCTCGCTGAGCATTTTGACCCGCCGCGCCCAGCGCAGTTTTCCGGCCGGACCTTCCCAATTCCAAACCTCTCCTGCCCCACGTTGGGCCAGGAAACGACCGTGCTCGACTTCTTTGATGATACGTTCTTGCACTACAATTTGTCAGATCACTACGAACTCCAAGGTTCCGGATATTGGCTCAAAGCTCTGTGCGCCGGAACCGTGGGGCGAGTTAGTAACCCAGTTTTAGTTTCAAAAAGCCATGCCAGCACATCTTTAACATGACAAGACCGTGTCGAAACACTTTGGTCATCTTGGTGGACCCGTAAACACGCTCCTGGTAATGGACGGGCAGGTCGAGAATCCTAAGATTGAGTTTCGCTGCGCCAAACAGCAATTCGTAGTCGCCCCACCGGTCTTCAATTCCCCAGCTCCCCAACATCGGCTGAATGCGCTTCCAGTCACTTCTCCACAAGGCCTTTGTGCCACAAAGGGTGTCCTTGACACGTTGTCCGAGCAGGTAGGTAAATGCGACACTGAAACATTTATTGCCTAACATGTTGACTGTAGTCATTGCCCCTTTAGGAACCGGATAGACAAGTCGCGATCCATTAACAAACTCTGCCTGCCCGGAGGCAATAACATCGGTAAAGTAAGGGAGTTCCTCGGGAATCGTTGTTAAATCGGCATCGAGGATCATCAAAATATCGCCTGTGGCCGCATTAAAGCCTGTCCAGACATTTCGCGATTTACATACGCCCGGTCCGCGTTCCAGCCGAATATCTTTGTCCGGATAAAGAGACCTCACACGCAACACTTCTTCGGCGGTGCCATCAGTCGATTGGTCGTCGCAGAAGATAATTTCTGTATGGCGTCCCAATTGCGGAATCCGTTGTGCAGCGTCTTCGATATTTCCTTTCTCATCTTTACAGGGAACAATGACCGAGACGGACAATTCTTCTTTGGGAACCGGCGGTTGCAGTAACCTGCCGACGACAACCTGCGTCATGCAGAGTCGTTTCAGCAAGGGCAATCGCGCGCAGAACCGATTCAAGAAAGCCGACAAAAGCGGTACATATTTGGGGAGGATCACAATACGATGCGTCTCAAGCGCTTCGAACCCTGCCAGCTTCATCAGGTTTTGGATGTCAGCTGTTGAAAGCCAGTTTTGCTCCGTCGCCGGGACCTTCATCCTGAACCGTTCCGCGAAGTTGACCGCCGGTTCCCACAGAGGATTGTAGGTTTCCACCAGTACTCGCGTGTGCCGCAGGCAAAGCGGTCTGAGGTTACGCAGCGCCTGAAGCACATCCACGGTGTCCCCGATGTTCTTAAAGAGGATGTAATCGAATTTCTCATCCAGTCCGAACTGTTCCCGGAACTCCTCCTTATCAGGGAAAGCCACTGCGAATTCGAAAGAAGGATTTTGCCGCTGCGCAATTTCAACAATCTCAGCGCATAGATCTACACCTTTGCCCCGTTTAGGCGAAACAGCAGCAAGATGGAACCCGGTGCCGCAACGAACCGACAACACCTTCTTATCCGGCTCAACCAGAAATCGAAGAAGGCGCCCAAGCAATCCGTAGTAATAGCGATTACGCTTTATCCAGCTCTCCCGATTCGGAGCGATAGCTGCCAGGTGTTGCCGTGTGCGCTCCCGCCTTTGCTCTAGTGCCGCCGTTCCCCAGCTTTCCTGGTTTATCTTGCGCTCGTTTATTGCAGCTTCCATGGGGGCGCGATTTCAGACGCAGCGTTCCTGATGTTCGAAACAACTGCGAACAACTTTGGCCGCAAAACTTCCTTCAATTCCGGCGGTATTCAAGATCGGTTCATCTGGAGGCCGCCGGCGCAGCTCCCGTGCACTCTCGCGGTGACGAAGCTGGTCTGGTCCCGAAACGTAAATCCAGTGGAGAAAAAGCCCGCCTGTGGTTAACTAATAGGTTCGACATTTCTCGCCGGAATGCCTGCGCAATTCATCAAGATAAGTGGTGCCCGCCAGCACAATCTCAAG
>JBLMXD010000224.1:0-3123 GCA_050257575.1 Alphaproteobacteria bacterium
CATGTCATCGCCGTGGCCAGCGGCAAAGGCGGTGTCGGCAAATCAACAGTGGCAGCAAATCTTGCGGTGGCACTGGAGCAAACCGGCGCGCGCGTGGGCTTGTGCGACTGCGATATCTATGGTCCAAGCATTTCGCTCATGTTCGGGACACGTGAACGGCCTACGGCGACGGATGAGAACATGATCGTCCCGATCGAGCAATACGGACTGCGACTGATGTCTATGGGATTTCTGCTCGACGACACTTCGCCGGCGATTCTGCGCGGCCCCATGGTAACTCGATACACGCAACAGTTTCTCCGCCAGGTCGAATGGGGCGAACTGGATTACCTGGTGCTCGATCTTCCGCCAGGCACCGGCGACATTCAGTTAACGATTGTGCAGACGGTCGCGTTATCGGGAGCCATCATCGTCACTACGCCACAGGAAGTAGCTCTGATCGACGCGCGCAAGGCCGCAACGATGTTCGAAAAAGTCAACGTACCGGTGCTCGGGCTGGTTGAGAACATGAGCTACTTCGTGTCGCCCTCTGATAACAAGCGCTATGACATTTTCGGCACGGGAGGTGGAGAACGCGAAGCCAAACGCCTGCGCGTTCCGTTGCTCGGCCAAATTCCTATTGATATCGCCACTCGCGAGGGGGGCGACCGAGGAATTCCGATTGTTAGCGAGGATCGGCAATCGCCAGTAAGTGTTGAATTCAAACGGATTGCGGAGGGTATTAGAAAAACTCTGCAATAACGAGGCATCCGCGGGTCGCGGTTCAGACGGAATTTTAAATAGTTCCTGCGATCCTCTCGTCCAATTCGGGTGTTGATCTTGTTAAGGCCCCGAGCCGTTCAGAGTTGACTAGGTCAAAATCTTATGAAAGAAGAACCGGACATGCCCACTTCGGAAGCCGACCAGGCGCAGTTCGTCAAGGAATCTGCGCTATATAAGGAGTTTCTTGCCGAGCGTGCTGAGATCTTGAAACACAAGTGGATCGAAAGCGAGAAAGCCGGTAAAGACATTGGATTTGAAAAAGCCTTGCTGGATTGGATTGTAAAACACCGCTCCAACTGGCGAGAGCGACGACGAAAGGAGGCGCGCACCCAACAGTCCGCCTCCTAATTTTTTGTACCTTTAAGGCGATCCTGCGAGGTCGCGAAGGAAACGTGTGAAAGAAAAACAAAATTCATCCAACAGCGTCCCCGTCATGGACGCGGAGGCAATTCGTCGCGCGCTGCAACGGATTGCGCATGAGATCATCGAGCGAAATCCGAATCTCGATCGGGTGTTGCTGGCGGGAATTCCGTCACGTGGCGTAGAGATTGGTTCTCGCGTAGCCGCGCTCATTCGCGACATCGCAAAAACGGACCTCGAAACCGGCGTCATCGACGTGGCGATGCATCGTGATGATGTCGGAACACGCTCGGAATTGCCCGTCGTAAGGGCATCGAAACTTCCAGTGCCGCTGGAGAACCGTACGGTGATCATCATTGACGATGTTCTTTATACCGGTCGCACTGTGCGCGCCGCCATGGACGCCATCAGCTCCTTTGGACGTCCGGCACGTATCCAACTCGCAGTGCTGGTGGACCGGGGGCATCGCGAGCTGCCTATTCGACCTGATTACGTCGGGAAAAACTTGCCGACAGCAACGCAGGAACAAATTCAGGTGCGTCTGCAGGAAACCGACAATCAACCCGACGCAGTGTGGCTCGAAAAATAAATATGACCACGCGCTGGACACGGAAAGATTTGCTCAGCCTGCGCGAATTATCGGCCGACGAAATCAACTTCGTTCTCGAGACCACGGACGCATTCAAGCAGGTCGGCACCCGGGAAATCAAAAAGGTGCCTGCTTTGCGCGGCAAAACGCTAGTGAACTTTTTTGTCGAACCGAGCACGCGTACCCGAACTTCGTTTGAGCTCGCCGCATTTCGCTTGAGCGCAGATGTAATCAACATTTCGGCAACCACTTCGAGTCTGACGAAGGGCGAAACGCTTAAAGACACCGCACGCAATCTCGAAGCGTTGCAGGCCGACATCATCGTCCTCCGACACAGTTCCGCGGGAGCGCCGCAGTTCCTCGCCAAGCGGTTAAGATCGAGCGTCATCAATGCCGGCGACGGGGCTCACGAACATCCCACCCAGGCCCTTCTCGATCTGTACACGATCCGTGAACGCAGGGGGAAAATTGCCGGGTTGCACGTGGCGATTGTCGGCGACATTTTGTTTAGCCGCGTCGCGCGCTCGAATATTTTCGGCTTACTCAAGCTCGGCGCGCGTGTCACGCTCATCGGGCCCGGCACGCTGGTGCCGCGCGAGTTTACAAAGCTCGGGGTCGAAGTTTCGCACCAGATCGAGGACGTGCTGCCAAAGGCGGATGTCGTAAATCTTTTGCGTATTCAGCATGAACGCCAGCGCCGGGAATATTTCCCGGGGCTTGGCGAATACATCCGCTTGTTTGGCCTGACGAAACAGCGGGCCAAGCTTTTGAAACCAGACTGCCTGATCATGCACCCGGGCCCGATCAATCGCGGCGTCGAGATCGACAGTGAAGTCGCAGATGGTTTGCAGAGCGTCATTCTCGACCAAGTGACAAACGGTCTCGCCGTTCGCATGGCGGTCCTTTACTTGTGCGGAGGAATCGCAACATGAGCAGGCGCGTCGTTTCGGAACCGTAATGAGCTCGACTATCATCCGCAACGGCCGCGTCGTGGATCCCGCGAACCAGCGGGATGAGATCACTGATCTTTATATCACCGACGGAGTCATTGCAGAGAAGTCTGAGGTCAAAGGTCATATGTCAAAGGTCGAGCAGATTGACGCGCGAGGCCTGATCGTTGCGCCGGGTTTGATCGATATGCATGTGCACCTGCGCGAGCCCGGGTTCGGTCACAAGGAGACGATCGAATCGGGCGCGCGCGCAGCCGCAGCCGGCGGATTCACAACCGTGGTTTGCATGCCGAATACTTTGCCGGCCGCGGATACACCCAGCACAATTGCCTGGATTAAGAATCGTGCGGCGGCTGTGGCGTGTGTGAACGTTTTGCCAACCGGCGCGATTTCCAAAAATCTCGCAGGCGAAGAACTCGCGCCGATCGGCTCACTGGCGCAAGCCGGCGTGGTTGCGATCAC
>JBLMXD010000225.1:0-5791 GCA_050257575.1 Alphaproteobacteria bacterium
GGACACAAATTCTCGATTGAAATTTTCCGAGAGCGTTTTAGAAAAATATCAGCATGCCATTAACTGAACTTATTCTGACCGAAAACGTCCCCGGGCTTGGCGCGGAAGCTGATGTGGTCAAGGTGCGTCGCGGTTATGCCCGCAATTATCTCCTCCCGCGCAAAATGGCGTACGAGGTCACGCCCGGCGCCCTGCGCCAGATCAATGCGCTTAAACAGAAGCGCGCTGAACGCGAAGCTCGCGAATTGGATGAGGCCCAGGAACTGGCGCGCCGTATTGGCAAAGCGCGATTTATTTTCACATTGGAAACTGGAGAAACCGGCAAGGCATTCGGCTCGGTCACCTCACAGGACATTGTGAACCGGCTGAAGAACGAAGTCGGCGTAGAGATCGATCGTCACAAGGTCGTGCTGGAGCGCCCGGTTAAAGATACCGGAGAGCATGAGGTCGCCATCAAGCTGCATCACGATGTGACGGCGCAGCTTGTGTTCCAGGTCAAATCCGCGACGGAAACTAAGGCGGAGACCGTTGCCGCTGCGCCGGAAGAACCCAGGAAACATCGAATTTTCCGCAGAAAAAGAGAAGAACCAAAACAAGAAGAGAAATAGATGGCAACTCCACCGTCCGCATGGACCGGAGAGAAGCCTCGTAAGGCGGGAAATGGCGCTGGCCGAGGTTCGGCAGCGCGAAGTGGCGAAAAAGTTGTTCCCATTTCGCCCACAGGTTTTGCGCAGGATGTTCACCGAACGCCGCCGCATAGCGTGGAAGCGGAGCAGGGTGTTCTCGGCTCAATGCTCATCTCACCGCGCGAAACGATCGCGGAATGCGTCGAGAAAATTAACGAGGAATATTTTTATGTCCCGGCGCACCAGACTATTTATAACGTTCTCGTCGATCTTTGGAACGTCAACGAGGCGATCGACCTGATCACGTTTACACAGGTGCTGCGCGATCGGAATCTACTCGACAGTGTTGGTGGGCCGGCGTTCGTCACCAACCTTTTCACCTTCGTTCCGACAGCGGCCAACGTGCAATACTATCTGGAGATCGTTCGCGACAAATTTATTCTGCGCCAGATCATTTCCGCAGCCACAGAGAGTGTGCGACGGGCCTACGAAGAGCAGGACGAAGTGAATAATCTGCTCGATGAAGTGGAACAAAAGATCTTCGCTGTGGGCGAAGATCGGTTCAAAGGCCAGATGCTTTCCATGAAGGATCAGGTCATGGATGCGATCGAATCGATCGAGAAACTCTACGAGCGTAAAGGGGGAATCACAGGAATTGGAACCGGTTTTGTGGAGTTTGATCGGATGACCAGTGGCCTGCACCCCTCGGAAATGGTCGTCATTGCGGCGCGCCCAAGCATGGGAAAGACCGCGCTGGCCATGAACATCGCCGAACACGTGGCCATCAATGAAAAACTTGCCGTCGCCGTGTTCAGCCTGGAGATGAGCAGCCAGCAACTGGTGCAGCGACTGCTTTGCTCGCGAGCGAAAGTTAATCTGCAGAAGGTTCGCGACGGTTTTCTAGCCGAACGGGATTTTCCGAACCTGACTGCCGCGGCGTCGAAACTGGCGGAAGCCAAAATTTTTATCGACGACAGCCCGAGCCTCACAATTCTCGAATTGCGAGCCAAAGCGCGCCGCCTCAAGGCGCAGCAGGACGTAAAGCTCGTCATCGTAGATTACTTGCAATTGCTACGATCGACTTCGCGTCGCGCGCAGGATAATCGCCAACTTGAAATCTCGGAGATTTCCGCGGGACTGAAGGCTTTGGCCAAGGAATTAAAAATTCCGGTCATTGTTGTCGCGCAGTTAAACCGGCAGCCCGAACAACGCTCTGGCGGCAAACCGCGGCTGAGCGACCTGCGCGAGTCTGGTTCGATCGAGCAGGACGCCGACCTTGTCGGCTTACTCGTTAGGCCAGAACTTTACGAGGAAGACGAAGAAGCGCGTGTGGAGAAGGCAGGGGAAGCCGAACTGATTATTGCTAAGCAGCGAAACGGCCCTGTAGGCGAAATCCCGCTCACATTCCTCAAGGAATTCACACGGTTCGAAACTCGTGCTCGCAATGTGAACGAGCCCGACGAAGCGTTTTAGGGATACGGACTGGAGGTGGCGCGCCCCCGCGCCGCCCAGGATTTGCGTAACAAATCGGCCCGAAGGCGGGCCGCCTCCGGATTTCAGTAGCCCAGTGCGCGCGCAGCTTCAACCACGTGCTCCGCATCGATTCCGCGTTCTTTCATTACCTCGGGACCGGGGGCGCTCAACCCGAAGTCGGTCATGCCAATCACCTTGCCGTCGAGACCGACGTACTCATACCAAATCTCAGGGACGCCGGCTTCGATGGCGACGCGTTTACGGCATTCGTTAGGCAATACCTC
This sequence comes from Alphaproteobacteria bacterium, assembly GCA_050257575.1. Lineage (GTDB taxonomy): Bacteria > Verrucomicrobiota > Verrucomicrobiia > Chthoniobacterales > UBA10450 > Udaeobacter. The sequence continues at coordinate 2,384 of JBLMXD010000225.1, forward strand.
CTGGCGATATTCTTCGGGCTGGCGATCGAACCTTTCGAAGCAGGGCACGGAAACGACGCGGACGCCGTCGCCGAGCTTCTTTGCCGCGGCAAGCGCGTGCTGCAATTCACTTCCACACGACAGGATGATGAGATCGAGTTTGCCGGTTTCTTTTTTCGCGATGTAACCGCCGCGGAGCACTCCTTCACGGCGCAGCTTCGCATCGATCTCGTTCAACATCGGAACGGCCTGACGCGTGAGAGCGAGGAACGTGGGACCGTCTGTTCTCTGCATCGCTGCGACAAACGCGCCTGCGGTTTCCTCCGGATCGGCGGGACGAATCACATCGATGTCTGGTATCAAGCGAACCGAGCTGACGGTCTCCACGGGTTGATGGGTCGGGCCGTCTTCGCCGACACCGATGGAGTCGTGAGTGAAAATGTAAAGGTTCGGCAGCTTCGCAAGCGCGCTGAGCCGAATGGCGCCCCGGCAATAATCGGTAAACACCGTGAACGTGGCGCCGGACGCGCGAAACAGCCCGTGATACGAGATGCCATTGAGGATGGCGCACATGCCGTGCTCCCGTATCCCGAACCGAACGTTGCGGCCGCCGAAATTGTTGCGATTAAAATCGCCGCCGTCGTTGATGTAATTCATTGTTGATCCGTACAGATCGGCGCTGCCGCTCATGAGCAACGGCATCGCCTGCGCAATTGGTTGCAACACCTCGCCGCCAGCTTTGCGCGTGGCTAGTTTTGCGTCTTTCGGAAAGTCCGGGATTTTCGACAGAAGATCGGGCGGAACTCTTCGCGCGAAACCGTCATCGAGCAGCTTCGCCTTCTCAGAATTTTTCGCGCGCCATGCATCGTACGTTTTTTCCCAGCGATCGTAATCGGCGAGCAGTGTTTTTTTGTGCCCGGCGAAATAGTCATACACCTCCTGCGACACGAAATAATGCTTTTCTGGCAAGCCGAGTGCCTTACGAGACGCATCGATAAACTTGGCGCCGGCTTCACCGTGCGCCTTATATGTGCCCTCAACTTCCGGAATACCTTTGCCGATCAGCGTATGGGCGATGATGAACTGCGGTTTCCCGTTGTCGCGCCGCTTCGCGACGTCGAACGCATCGAGAACCTGTTGCATGTCCTGTCCGTCGATTTCCTGGACATCAAAGCCGTACGCCTTCATCCGCTGGCCCGTGTCCTCGCATTGCGTTAGCTTTGCCGGCGCGTCGAGCGTAACGGCATTTGAATCGTAGATGAAAATCAAATTGTCGAGGCCCCAAACGCCGGCAAGTGCGCATGCTTCCGAAGCGACGCCTTCCTGGATGTCGCCGTCGCTGCACAAACAGACTACGTGCTGATCGAAAATTTTGTGCTCATCGGTGTTGAAGCGCGCTGCAGCCATCTTTGTCGCCACCGACATGCCAACGGCGTTGCCCACGCCTTGGCCGAGCGGCCCGGTCGTGCATTCCACGCCGGGCGTCTGGCCAAACTCAGGGTGTCCCGGCGTTTTGGAATGCAACTGCCGGAACCGTTCGATTTCCGACATCGGTAAATCGTAGCCGCTCATGTGCAGCCATGCGTAGAGGAACATGCTACCGTGTCCGCCTGAGAGAACGAAGATATCGCGATTCATCCAGCGCGGTTGGTCCGGGTTGTACCTCAGCGCATGCCCAAAAAGCACTGCCCCGATTTCCGCGCAGCCGAGCGGAAGTCCGAGATGGCCTGACTGCGAGGCTTGCACGGCGTCCATGCACAAGCCGCGCGCTTGATCGGCCGCTTTCGAAAGTATTTCGATGTTCAAACTCATGCTAGGCTTATAAGCGGAGTGCTGTGGAATTCAAAACGCTGATTTCCACGTTCCTATTTTTGATGACGCGTTAATCGTTGAATCGCAAAATCCGATGTAACGGTGTAACGGTTTAACGAATTAACGTGGCGAAGCCATGAATCAGACCACTCTTGTTCAAATTGCCGAGCGTCTGGAACGTTTAGCCGGCAAGCTTCCAGAAAAAATCCGGCGGCCGGTGTTGCGTGAGCTGACGCCGTTAAAGCAATTATTTCTTCAGCAGCGGCGACCGCGATTCCTTGTCGTTGGATCGAGCAAAATGCCACTGCAAAGAATCGTCAACCTGCTTTTTACCCCGGATGGAGATGAGCGCGCGAAAGTGATGCTGACCCCGGTGCATCGTTGGACCGACTGGACGATCCCGGGACACGGAACGATTTCGATTTTAGATGCGCGAGACGCCGACAGTTCTGTCGATGCGCAAATCGAAGAAGAACTGAAGCGTGAACCTGCCGACATGATCTTTTTTTTCGACGACGGCGAAATGGATTTACGAAAACCAGTCGTTGTCTCGTCTGGTGGAACAAAAATCATTGGTCTTTCGCTCGGCACTGAACGCCGGGAAGCGCAATTGGAAGAGGCGCTCGATTCTCAACCGGGTGTCTGCGATCGTTTGCTCACCGTGGTGCGGCTCACCGGCGAGGGATCGCCAGAAACGCGGCGCTTGATGTCGGTGCTCGCGGCCGAGTTACCCAACGAAGCGAAGATCGAGATGATCCGAATCTCGCGCGATCGGCAGGCGCAGCTTCACGTCGCACAAATGTTGATAAAATCGACGACCGCGATTTGCGCGGCGATCGGCGCGCAGCCAATTCCGCTGGCGGACATGCCGATCCTCACGTCGCTCCAGGTCTTGATGGTCTCGGGAATCATGTACGTGAGCGGACGGGAAAGAAGTCTGCGTGCCGCGACGGAGTTTATCACAGCGCTCGGGGCCAATCTCGGCGTGGGAATGCTGCTTCGCGAAGGCGCGCGCGCAATGCTGAAATTTTTTCCAGGCTGGGGCAATGTGGTTTGCGGGATGGTCGCGGGGGCGGGCACATATGCGATTGGTCGAGCCGCGACGGCGTACTTTCTTGAGGGCGCTTCCTTGAAAGAGGCACGCCGGACATACTTGAAAAGCCGGCGAAAACGGTCTCGTCCCGCGCTGCCAGCGCGCGAGTAGGAAATGTCGGATGCGAGATCACACGCTTCCTAAATGGTCACGCTTTTCCTACCGGATACGTGCGTGAATAACTTGTGAACAAGTTTGATCTCTCGTCGCATTTTGTTCACACGATTTTGTGAACAGGTTTTCGAATTTTTCATCCTTAGGGAAATTGCACGATAGCCTCCGATGAAGCTTTCCGAGATGCGCGCGACGCTTGGAGAGATCGGTGTGTCGCCGATCAAAGCTCTCGGGCAAAATTTTCTGCACGACCAAAATCTGGCCCGATGGATTGTCGATCAGGCGCAAATCACTCCGGAAGATTATGTGATTGAGATCGGGCCCGGTTTGGGCGCTTTGACCAGGTTTATTCTTGAGAAAAGAGCGCGCGTTCTCGCGATCGAAAAGGACACGCGTCTCGCAAAATTCCT
>JBLMXD010000226.1:0-7076 GCA_050257575.1 Alphaproteobacteria bacterium
AAAAGCGCCGCAGACCCAAGCGAAACCGCCTTCGCCGGCAACTCCCTCCACCTCGGCTACGCCAACGGTAAAAGAGCTGGTTGATTCACTTCGTCCAGCCGATCTCCAGGCATTCATCACCCTGCTAAAAAGTAATTTCACAGATCCCGACGCGATCACCGACACCGAGTTAAATCGCGCCACTGTCGAGGGTCTCCTGGTGCGGCTGCCGCGTGGCATCACGCTCCTGCCCGGGAAAGAAAGCGCCACCGCCGCGATGCCAGGTTCGTTCTATAGCGAGGTCATCGGTGGACGCGTCGGATATGTGCGCCTCGGATCCCTGAATAACGCCAATCTCCAGGCACTCGACAAAGCCCTCAGCGGTTTCGCCGGAAAAAAAATAAGTGATCTCATCGTGGATCTTCGGGCCAGCTCCGCGGCGAGTGATCTGCCACTCGCGGTGGAATTTGCGAAACGATTTTGTCCGAAGGGCAGACCAGTCTTTACCTTGCGTAAGCCGGCCGGGCATCAGGATCGCGTATTTAGTTCTGAACGTGAGCCGACATTTCACGGTTTGATCATGGTGCTCGCCGACGGCGATACAACCGGCGCCGCCGAGGCGATCGCAGCCGCACTACGTTTTTACAACAAAGCACTCGTTATCGGGCAACCAACGGCTGGCCGCGCCGCCGAATACTCGGATCTGGCGTTGCCGGACGGCAAGATCGTGAGACTGGCAGTGGCCGAAATGATTTCACCCGACGGTAGTTCATTGTTTCCAGAAGGCGTCAAACCAGATTTGCCCGTCGAGATGTCCCTGACAGAGAAACGTCAGATTTTTCAGGCGAGCAGCGAGAAAGGAATGGGACCGTTCATTTATGACACGGGCCGCCCGCACATGAGCGAAGCGGCGCTCTTAGCGGGAACAAATCCCGAATTGGAGGCTGCGGAAGCCGCACAGCAACGTCGCGGTCGAGCGCCGGAAAAGCCGCCACCCCATGATCCGGTATTGCAGCGGGCTCTGGACGTAGTCACCTCGCTGGAAGTTTATCAGAAGCATTAAACGCGGGCATTAAGTCGTTGATTTCTTTGAAGGCGACGCGTTTCGACGGGCCACTCGCGTTTATAGGAGTTGACGGGATTCTTCGATTTTGCTCAGAATCGGGAGCGTGACGCCGCTAGAAGAATGCATCGGCTACAAGTTTCGTAACTCGCTTTTGTTAGCGGAAGCACTTACGCATCCCAGCGTGGGCCACGAAGCACAAAATTATCATTTTGATTACCAGCGTCTGGAATTTTTGGGCGACGCCGTTCTTCAACTTGTGATGACCGAGTATTTATTTCGTCATTTCAAAGTCGAGGCCGAGGGACAACTTACGAAGTTGCGTTCACGGCTGGTGTCTCGCGACGCGTTAAAAACGCATGCTGCGACGCTCGATCTAGGGCGTTACATCTTGATGGGTCGCGGTGAGGAAGCCAGTGGCGGGCGTGAACGCACATCCACTTTAGCCGATGCATTTGAAGCCCTGATCGGCGCGCTTTATCTCGATGGCGGCCTTGAGGTAGCTAAAACGTTTATCCTAACCCACACCCGCGGTGACCTCCAGAAACTTGCGGAAGAACCGGTGGATATCAATCCGAAGGGCGATCTCCAGGAGCTGTTGCAGAGCATCTCGCCGCACAGTCCCGTATATGCGCTAATCTCGCAGAGCGGGCCTGAGCACGAAAAGACGTTCGTTTCGCAAGTTGTCTGGGAGAACATTGTGCTCGGTCAGGGCAGCGGTCGCAGCAAGAAGCAGGCGGAAACTGCGGCTGCATTCGAGGCGTTGCAATTGAGGCGCTGGGAAAAAAATCCTAAACCGCAATCCCGGCCGGATTGAAATCACACCAGGCGAAACCGTAGAACAAAGGAGCTTTTAAGTCCGATGGTTCAACGCGTCGACTTCTCCAGAATCCCGTTTCCAACGGAAATGCTGCGCGACCGCTTTGGTCACAAACCTTTTGGCCCGCGCGATGGCCTTCTCTAACGAGAGGCGCGAGGCTAAACCAGCAGTGATTGCCGCAGAATAGGTGCAACCGGTGCCGTGGGTCGCTACATCTCTCACAAACGGCGCGGAAAAATCTGTCAGTCGGCCGCGATGAAAAAGTAGATCGACCGCGTTGCGGCCTCGAAAATGGCCACCTTTCAACAGAATCGCGCAGCCAAATTGCTTCGCGAGCGTTTCCGCAGCTTCCTCCATTTCTTTCCGGTCTTTGATTCTTGTCCCGAGCAGCAGGCCCGCTTCGTCCAGGTTTGGTGTAATAAGTGTCGCAAGCGGAAAAAGTTTGTTTTTGTAAGCAGCAGTAGCTGCGGCTTCCAAAAGGCGGTCGCCACTGGTCGCAATCATTACGGGATCGATCACGAATGGAATATGTAGTCCGCTGCCTTGAAGCACCTCCGCCACGGCGCAAACAATCTCCTCAGAACAGAGCAGGCCGGTTTTGATTGCGCCGACCTGAAAATTTTTCAGCAGCACTTTAATTTGATCGCGAACGATTTTGGAGCTGGCCACTTCGATCCGCGACACCTTTCCAGGAATTTCCGCAACGACGCACGTAACAGCGGTTAATCCATAGACCCCGAGAGCGGTAAAAGTTTTTAAATCTGCCTGGATGCCGGCACCGGAGCTACAGTCGGAACCGGCAATCGCGAGAGCTACGGGAGGCGCTCGAAATCGATTTCCGGCTTCCTTGTTCAAAGTGGCGCGATCGCGGCGCGCTGGCATACCTTTCAGGCGCCGTTCCCGTCGTTACCGATTGCTTCAACCGGGCAGCCTTCCATCGCTTCCTTACAGAGTCCTTCTTCGTCGGGCGTCTCCGGCTGCTTATAAACATAGGAGTGACCGCCATCATCGTTGCGCTTGAAATTGGCGGGCGCGGTCTCTCGGCACAAATCGCAGTCGATGCATTGATCATCGACATAGAATTTGCCGGGCACGTTTTCTGGATATTTGTTTGCGGCGTCGGCCATGTTTCCCTGAAAGTGAAGTGAAACGTTAGGGAAGAAAGGGTCCTAACGCAATAATCTGCCCGTTGATTTGATCAGACGCAACCGCGAGGCGCCGCTCAGACGTATCTCGTCAAACATAAGGCGTTGATTCGTTTAAACGAAAAGAGCATGATGCCCGACCGTTTGCGAGATTTGATTAAATTTGCCCAGCGGACCCCTTAACTCTTCAACGCTTCTTTATGAACAAGGACGGTGCCAAAAGCCTCCGCATTTTCGCAGTCGAGCTCGTGATCTACGGTATTCTCGTCACCGTTTACTTCTTCCTGGTGCTGCATCTTCTGGGCGACTGGTTGCATCGGCTCGAAACGCAGCATCGCGTCACCTATGCCGCCGTCGCACTCTTGTTGATCGCCGGACAGGCTGTCGTTTTGGACGCGGTCACGACGCTCCTGTTCCGTTTTCTGCGCCGCCGCTGGAGGTAACTCATGTATTTTCCAATTTCGAATACCCACATCGACCCGATCTATCTGGTCGTTGTCGGTTTTCTCATAGGAATTTTGGGCGGCTTTTTTGGGGTTGGCGGAAGCTTCATTGCCGGCCCGGCGCTGCGCCTAATGGGAGTGAATTGGAATTACGCTGTTGGCACTGATCTCGCGCACATTGTCGGTAAATCGATCGTTGCGGCCAGGCAGCATCGCACGCTCGGGAATGTCGATCTCAAGCTCGGACTGATCATGGCGCTGGGGACCATCGGCGGCGCCGAAGCCGGCGCGCAGGTGATTCAGGCGCTCACGCGAGCAGGGAACGTGAATACAGTGGTTAGTTATGTCGCCATCGTTGTGTACTTCGGCATTTCAGTCTTCATGCTCTGGGAAAGCCAAAAAACATTGAGATCTGCAAAAGGATCGTCTCAAAAAACTGCGGGTCTAAAGGATGATCACTCCGCGTTTGGACCAATCACGAAAAAGATTCAGCAACTGAAACTTTGGCCGATGATCGACCTCCCGACGTCAGGCATCCGTCAAATATCACTTTGGACCATTCTTGTGGTGGCGTTTGTGGGTGGGTTCTTTAGCGGCTTCCTGGGTGGCGGCGCGGGGTATATCCGAATGCCGTCGATGGTTTATGTGCTGGGAATCCCCACCCATCTCGCAGTGGGAACCGATCTTTTTGAGATCGTGATTTCGGCGAGTTATGGAACGTTTACTCACGCCATCAAGGGTAACGTGGACATTCTGATCGCTCTCGTAATGCACACCGGCGCCGTCGTTGGCGCACAGATTGGCGTCGTGGCGACCCAATATTTTGCCGGGCCAAAAATTCGGCTGGCCTTTGTACCGCTGCCATTGATTGGCGTGGCTATCGTCATTTACACGCTCATAACCGGCCACAAGTTCTAGCAATGAAAATTCTGATTTGTAGCGACGGAACGCAATCCGCCGAGACGGCGATCCTCCTAGGAAGCCTATTGGCCGGGCCACTCAAAGCCGAAACAACGCTACTTGGAATCGCCGAATCATCACAGGAAGAGCAGCCTTTGCGCGATGCCCTCCAGAAGCAGGCGCAATCACTTCGGAGTCACGGGATCTCGCCTGAAATCGCCGTGCATTTTGGTGAACCGGTGCATCAGATTCTCGATCAAACGTCAAAGAGCAAATATGACCTGGCGGTCATCGGCGCGCGGTGGACCGGCGCCGTGGGAGATTACTGGCGGTCAAAAAAAACTTATGAAGTGATCAAGATCATTCAGCCTCCTGTGCTGGTGGCTATCGGCGAACGCAAAGAATTAAAGCGCTTCGTAATTTGTACGGGCGGAAAGGAATTCATCGAACAGGCAGTTCAATTCACAGGTAAACTGGCAGCCGCCGTGGGCGCATCCGTTACGTTGCTGCACGTGATGGCTGAACCACCAGCCATGTACGCCGATCTTGTCCGCATGGAAGAGAACGTCGACCAGTTGCTCCAATCAAACTCGGAACTGGGGACCAACTTGCGACGGCAAAAACGCGAACTCGAGCGCCTAGGCGTTCCGGCCGAAGTGCGTCTCCGGCACGGAATCGTGATTGACCAGGTGTTCGAAGAAGTGCGCGACGGCAATTACGACTTGCTCGTGACCGGGACATCGCAGGCGCGCGGTCTGCTCCGCCACTACATAATGGGCGATTTGACACGGAGCATCTTGAACCGTGCCAATGTGCCTGTGCTTGTCGCTCGGGCGGGCCCGCCCAAGCCGGCTCGAACACTTTGGAAGGCTATCAAGGGATTGTTTGCCAAGAGCTAGCGGGAATGAACGCAATGACGACGGGGCAGTCGGGTGCTTTCGTGAAAGCGACGTCGACAGGAGGGCGCTTGTGTGAACCGCCGTGGGATGTAATCTTTCGTCCGCTTCCCGCCGACGTAGCTCAGCTGGTAGAGCAACGGTTTCGTAAACCGTAGGTCACGGGTTCGAATCCCGTCGTCGGCTGTTACATTAAAAGTCCCCAGGACAGCAGAGCCGACGCGTCGCGCCAGACGCGGCTGGAGCTGTCGCCCAGCACGACGACAATGACATCTTTGCCGGGACGCGTGCCGCTCGCGATCAAACATTTTCCTGCTGCGTCGGTATAACCGGTCTTCATTCCGTTGCAGTAGGGGAGTCGTCGTAAAAGCTTATTTGTGTTTTCAAGCTCGCGCGTGCGGCCATTCGCGTAACGAAAGACAAGCTGCGGAAGACAGACAATCGAGCGGATCGTCGGGTTTGCGTACGCCGCGCGCGCAATGATCGCGAGATCCCGGGCGCTCGAATATTGACCGGGTATGGGCAAGCCATTCGGGTTCACAAAGTGCGAATGCACAGCGCCAAGTTGCAGTGCGCGTCTGTTCATCACTTCAGCAAACGCCTCAATACTGCCGGCGTTGTCACGCGCCAGACAGCGCGCGACATCGTTGGGACTTTTCACGAGCAACGCCCGCAAAAGGTCCATCCGCTGATAGGTTTCACCAGCCTTGATCCCCAGCTTCACCGGCTCGCACAGTGTATCGACGGATCGCACCGTTACCGGCTGGTCGAGAAAGCCGGTCTCCGCTACGATCAAGGCTGTCAGCAACTTTTGCGTGCTCGCGGGCGCTCGTACCTGGTCCGCGTTTTTCTCATACAAAATCCTGCCGCTATTCGCGTCCACTACGATTACTGATGCCGCGCTGGTCTTCGGTATTCCGTCAGAGGTAAACTCGGTAGGCGCCGGAATTGAGTCCGACGAGTCCCGCGATTTTGAGCGTGTCCGCCGTGACCGGGCATGACTCGATTTCGATTTCTTCGATTTCGGAGCCGCGGCCTTGGCATCGTCGTTCCCAGCAGTGTCCTTCTCTGTTACGGCCTTCGCCTTACGAATTGGCCCGTTGACGCCGCTGGGACGGACCAGATCGGAATCAACGGTGTCCTGTGCCCAGCCGCTCAACGCCGAGCTCAAGATCAGTACGCAAAGGAACGAAATTCGATTGCGCCAAATCATGGACGGAAAATTAGCGACAAAACGTTCGCTTGCGCAAGTGCTCTGCTGGACATCGTCGGGCTGCGGTACCTCAAATGTCGCTGCGAGTTCCTATTTCTTTCCACGTTCGATCAGCTCGATCTCGTATCCTTCCGGCGCGTCGATAAATGCGATTCTACCGCCGTTAGTTGAATGTGGCCCATCCGACAACGGATAACCTTTGGCCTCGGCATGCTGCGCGAACCTGTCCAGGTCCTCTACTTCAAAAGCGAGATGCGTGAGATCAGCACCAACGACTACCGGTCCGCTCTCATCGAATTTACAGATCTCAATTTCCTCGTCCGTCCCAGGCGCTTTCAGGAAGACAAGTTGCGACCCGCGCCCCGAGGTATGCCGGCGAATCTCCTGAAGACCGAGAACGTCCTTGTAGAACGAGACCGTTTTTTCCAAGTCGTGCACGCGATAGCGCGTGTGCAGCAGTTTTTTGACCATCGTATATCTTATCGCTCGAGCGTAACGATTCAACGGCTGCCTCTGGACAAACCCCTTAAAACGGCTTATTTCCGCTGCCGCGAATCACCGGGCTGAAGCCACGGTGTTGATGAGAGTCGAAGAGCTCCGCCTAAACGCGTGCTCTT
>JBLMXD010000227.1:0-3854 GCA_050257575.1 Alphaproteobacteria bacterium
CGGTCGGACTTTGCGTACACAATCGCGTTGGATTTCACATGTTTGACCACGCGCCAGCCGAACAACATCGCGTTCAGCTCTGCCTTTGTTGGCCGACGTTTGGTCACAACGTTTGCCGTCATTGCTCCCTCCACGTCCGCATCCTGGACCAGCACACCGCCGCACACGGAACGCAGGTCCGTGGACGAACGCGCCTCTTTCGCCGGCGTCAGCAAACGAATGAGCCGCAGATTCTTTTTCTTCTGCAGTATCGCGCGCGCCTCGATCTCAAAATCCGGCGCAATGATCACTTCGCTGAAAATCTCACTGATCACTTTCGCCACGGGCTCATTTAACGGCCGGTTGCAGACGATGATTCCGCCAAATGGCGCCTGCTTGTCAGTGGAAAATGCCTTCTCCCACGCCTTGCGCAGATCCGGATCCGAACCCACGCCGCAGGGGTTTGTATGCTTCAGGATGGCGACCGTCGGTTCTTCAAATTCGCCAATCAAATTGGTCGCCGCACTGACGTCGAGAATGTTGTTAAACGAAAGCTCCTTGCCCTGCAGTTTCTCAAAGTATTTATCGAAATCGCCATAGAGCGCTGCGCTTTGATGAGGATTTTCGCCATAACGCAATCGCATTGCCAATGGAAGCGAAAGTGAAAAGGAGGCGTCGGTCCTCTGCTGCTTGTTCAGGAAATTCGCGATCACCCGATCATATTCCGCGGTCCTGTTAAATGCCTTGATGGCCAGACGCTCCCGCAGTTTCAGCGTTGTCTCCCCGTCGTGCTTGCCCATGTTCTCGAGCACGGTGTCGTAATCTACTGGATCAACGACGACCGTGACCGATTCGTAGTTTTTCGCTGCGCTTCGAATCATCGACGGGCCACCGATGTCAATATTTTCAATTGCGTCGGCAAGAGTCACATTGCGCTTCGCAACAGTGGCCTCGAAAGGATAAAGATTGACGGCGACAAGGTCGATTGGATCGAAACCGCATTCGCGCGCCTCTGATTCATGTTTCGCGTTTCCCCGCTTGTAAAGAAGACCGCCATGCACGCGGGGATGCAAAGTTTTTACACGACCGTCAAGCACTTCAGGAAAGGCGGTGAAACTCGAGATCTCGCGCACCGGGATCTTTTCCTTCCGCAACAGCACCGCTGTCCCGCCTGTAGAAATGATATCCACGCCCTGCCCTTCCAGCGCCCGAGCGAATGTTGCGACGCCGCTTTTATCAGAAACGGAAATGAGGGCACGGCGAATTTTCACGGAAAGTTAAAAGGTTACAAAAGTTACAGGGTCAAAACGGTTTCGTTATGGACGTTGTAACCATTTAACGATTTAACCAGATCGCGCTAGCGATCCATGATCACATTTTTGGCCACCGGATAAAGCACCGGACAGCAGCCGATGGTTTCGCAAAACGCCTTACTGAAATGACTCAGGCTTGAATAGCCCACTTCTGTTGCGGCTTCAGTGACATTGTAACGTCCGGTGCGCAGCAATTCCGCCGCGCGCTCCATCCGCACGTTGCGCAAATATTGCGGAATGGTGAGGCCGGCTTCGCGCGAAAAAATTCTGCTCAGATAATACGGACTGCAGCCCGCCTCCTGACCCAGCATTTCCAGCGTCGGCGGGTTCGACAAATCCCGCCTGAGAATCTCCTTTACCCGTTCCACGCGCTCACGGGACAGGCGTTTCTGACGCATACAGAAGAATTCGGGATCCTTCGGCGCAAAGAAAAACTGCGCCATGAGCTCCAAAGCCTTGCCCTGGTACCAGAGCACGCGCGCTGCTTTCGGGATGGGAGGCTCTGCCAGGTTCACCACGACGCTGCGTTGCTGCATCGTCATTGGACGCGCGGCGGCGACGACGTTTTGCTCTTTATCGCCGAAAATGATCCGGCGAATCTCCGGTTCAAGATCCTCCTCATTCTGCGCAAACTGCTTTCGTAAATGTTCGCGCGAAAATTCGAGCGTCACGAATTGATGGTGGTCATGTGCACGTCGGGAGGCCGGCAGCGGTTCATCGGCAATAGCGTAATAGCCGTAATTGCCCGGAAGATAATCGCTGCGTGCGCCGCGGGTTCCGCCGACCGCCCCGTGCCCGCTAAGGTTTAAACAAAATTCCAGGCTATTGGGATGAAAGGTGCGTCCCCAATTGAAAGAGCGCTCAGCGCGAAAGTCGTGCCATTCGATCGCCATGCCGATCTTGTCCACGTCGCCGTATAACGGGCGCCATCCGTCTTTGAGTTCGCGCCAGGCAGCTTGTTCCGCTGCACAACCAGGGTTCATGTTGGCTAAATTAGGAGCGCAGACGTGTAAAATGCAAGGACGGTTTGACTTCCTGCAGAGCGTCCCGGTCCCATCGCCCCAGCTTAGAGGCAGCGTCGTATGTGCTCTGCGCGAAATCGAGCAGGACTTCATCCGGTTTTTCAGCGGTCCGAACCGCATCGTATGGCAACATGAACTCGCGAAACTTCGGCTCGTAAAAAGCTGCCGCTGGCTCAACCTTCGCTTCCGTAAATCCGGCTGGCTCGGGATATGCATAGGAATAAAAGATTGGCGTCCGCGCAGCAGCGTTGCCGGGCCAGAAACCGAGGCTGCTCACCTCCTGTGAGTATGCCTCGCGGGTAATCGCGTCAGGCAAGTGCGGAATCCCTCCGGGGTGTGGCGGCGCAGGCCGCCCGGAAAAACGTGTCACGGCCAGGTCAAAACTACCCCAGAAAAAATGTACCGGGCTGCATTTGCCGCAAAAACGCGAGCGAAACTCCTTGAACACCCGATCGCTTTGGACAAGAACGCGCCAGAACCGGTTGGCGTATTCGCGGTCGTAAGCGCGGTGGTCTTCATCCTCATCAAATGGGACTGGGTTTTCAATCTCGTTAGGCATCTTGTTGATGGCCACGGGCAAACGAAGTTCGTCGAGGAACTTCATCACAGTTTTGTAAAAATCAGCCACGGAACGCGGTTTGAGTTCAATCGTTCGCCGCTCGCCATCGTTTGCCTCGATGAGCAATTGGTGAGTGATGAAATCAAAATTGATTTCGAACGTTCGGGTGCCGTGCGGAATCGGCGAAGTCGTTAGGCCCCTCGAGGTGACGTAAAGCGTAACGTTCCACGAGTGGTTGACCCATGGACTGAGCGTCAGGCGAATCTTGCCCACGATCTGTGTCCACATATGCAACGTGATCGCGGTATCCTGCCACTCCGGAAACGACAAACTCGGCCAGGGATTCGATGTGTCATTCATTTTTGTCTCTTTACTCCCGGTTAATAAAGTCCGAGAACGATCGCTTCACTTTCTCAAACATTCCTCGCGCTTCTTCCTGCGCTCTATGGAAAGCATGTTTGATCTTTCTTTTTGTGCTCGGGATAACGCCACCGCCCTCTCCTTGAGCATAATCGCCCTCAACGTCTTCCATCGTTGCACCGGAAAACATACCTTCCGTTCGCCTGACCGTACCGCCCGTGGCGCCAATATAGATCGTGCCAACAGGACGCGACGATCTGGTTCGTAGAGTCACGATCCACGTCGGTTCGCCGCGATCATCAGTGCGCAACGTATAATCGGCTGTTGCAAAACTTGCGTGCGACGCCTCTGCAGTATGGCTTGCCACAGCGTATGCACCGCTGGAATCCAGGTTCAACCGCGAGACATCGATTGTCGCTCCCTCGCTGGATCCCGTCACCTCACGATCGCCGCTCTCGTCGGAGTCAATCTTGCCATCAACGATCTGCAATTCGCGCACGCCGCGACCCTCCGGATCTTCCAAAATAACTTTCCATTTTTCCGGTTGCGGATCGCCCTTGGTGCCGGTAATCGACACGATTTGATTCACCGCATCGCGACCGAATTCCCGGCCTACCACGC
>JBLMXD010000228.1:0-15397 GCA_050257575.1 Alphaproteobacteria bacterium
TGTCGCCCGTCGTGGTCGCTGTGCACCCGTTACCATCGGTCACCGTGAAGGAATACGTCCCGGCAGAACGGCTGAACGTCCCCGTGCCTGTGTAAGGCGATGTCCCGCCACTGGCACCCACCGTTACCGTGGTGCTGCCTCCGTTACACAGAATCGGCGGGTTGGACGAGCTCGCCACAACCGCGCTCGGATTGCCGAGGGTGATGGGACCAGTGTCCTTAACACAAGTACTACTCGTGTCTCTGACGAAAATCGTGTGTGTTGAGCCGGCGGCGAGCCCCGAGTAGCTCTTCGGCGAACTACACGACGCATAGGTGCCCCCTACGTCGAGCTTACATTCGAAAGGACCCGTGCCGCCTGACCAGGTCGCTGTCACGGTACCCGTGCCACCATTGCAAAGTGGATCTGTTTGGCTCCCGGTTACGGCAAGGCCGATGCCGAAGGAGACCGGAATCGGATCCACAAGATCGTCCAGACTTGCAGTCGTGGCCGTGGATGTCTTTGTCTTGACAAAGACAGTCTTGATCTGAATGCCCGAGCAGGGATCTATCGCAGCAAGCAGTGCTGAAAGGTCGAGGGACATTTCAACGAATTGATTTTGGTTATAGTAATCGTGGCCGAATGCCATGTATGGCACTGGAATCCCAGGCCCCGCAGGATGATCGTCCGGCCCCGGTCCTGTGTTAGTCCCGACAAAAGCTGCACCATCCGGGACACTCGAAGTAATATCCACCCACTGCCACGTTCCTGTCACTGGTGGTACCTGCTGCCATCGATAAACAATAACTGTCGCTACCGTGCCGCCATTCCCATAGTTAGCAGTAACCAAAAGATCGTTTGGAGTTCGACCGCCGGTGGACGCATTAAGGGGATTGGTCACGAAATGACCGCAGGGAGCGGATGCACAACCAGTATCGGTCACTTTGGTGACGATCGCCTGATTCAGCTCGAAATCGGCGAAGGCCGTTCCGCCGTTGCTCAGCCGATCGGCGGACGCAGTGATCCATCGGTGGCCGATGCCATCAATTGAGATATGAACATAGACATTGTTCAGATCGTCCTTATTGACAGCGCCGGAGGTCTTCCAGTTATATGTATTTGGATCGTCGTTAGTCTTATTGCTTTGAGCAAAAATGTCATCGCTGCCGTTAAATGCGTCGAGGCGCCGGTAAGTGACTGTGGCGTCGAGTGGTGCGCCAGTGGTCGGATTCAGAAGGCCATTAGTACCTGGGGTAGTATCAACCCAGTCAGTGTGCGGGGCTGCGGAGGCCACAACGTTACCTAAGATCTCAAATCCACCGGGATCGCCGTTAGGAGCAATGCCGGTCCCGATAACGTCAGTGAATTGCGTCCAAGCTGTCACAGTTCCCTGGGTCGCCGTCAACGTAAAAGCCAAGCCGACGTCCTCAGGCTGGATAACAAAATCGGAGTTGGAAATGTTTCCGCTTGCATCAGCCGTTACAGACACGTCCCACCGGTCAACGCCATTGCTGTCAGTAATATTCAGTGCGACAGCTTCGTTTGGGATCCAGCCCGTACCGCCGATCACGACAGTTTCGCCCGGCATGTAATCCGACTTGTCGGTGGTAACAGTTTCTCCATCCGGTCCGGGACCCTCCATCAAGGTGAACCCACTGCTTGATGCTCTTTGATGTGGAACTATTCCAGGCCCGGATGGCGGCAGACTGTTACTACCCGGCTGCTGGACCCGGGTAACGCCGCGGTTTTGATCTTCCGACGGCTGCGACCTGGCAGAGCCACTTGGACGCGCGCCAAAAGCAGCGAGCATCAGGGCAGTGCCAGCCGCGCAAAGCAATATTAACACCCGGAAGTTAAAGAAGGCAGATTTAGAGGAGAGCTTTTTTTTCATTATGGGGAGTCTGCTTTAGAAGGCGTTGCACCTTCTTCTGTTTCGTTTTCTCGGAATGCCATTCTCTGCGGCGAGTTCGCGAATGTCCGCAGTAATTAAGCTGATGAATGGTTCCATCTCACAAACAGTCTACGGAAATGCTGACGGGAAGTTGTCAGGCTACCGTTCTGATCGAGCGCCCGATTCTCACCTAAGGACGCCGTGGCAAACTTCCGTAGGTAATTAGCGACGTTATTAACACGACAAGGTTCGTCTCCAAAAGCGTACCGACCAGAGGTTGGCACGCAAGAGTGACGCGCGCCCTACTTACTATGAAACATCCTATTTCTACGAACGACCGTTTCCTGACGCGGACACCACCAAAGGTCCACTCGGTCCCAAATTTTCGGTAGCCCATTGTCGGGAAAACCGCTTGAGTTCCGCTGCCGTTCGCAGACTCAACTTGTGTTTAATTTTTTCGCAGTGAGTCTCGATTGTCTTGCGGCTGAGGTGAAATTGCTCTGCAATCTCCCGCGGGCTGTAGGCAGCACCCAAAAGTTGAAACACCTGCATCTCGCGATCCGAGAGGCGTTCGACGCCGTTGCGCGAGGGCACCGGCTTCTCGCGCAATGTCCGCTGTACTACGGCTGCGGCAACACGTTCGCTAAAATACAATTCGCCTGCTAAAACTTTGCGCACCGCCCGCAACACCTCGTCGGTGGTGTTTTCCTTCATGAT
The DNA here is from genome assembly GCA_050257575.1 of Alphaproteobacteria bacterium. Lineage (GTDB taxonomy): Bacteria > Verrucomicrobiota > Verrucomicrobiia > Chthoniobacterales > UBA10450 > Udaeobacter. The sequence continues at coordinate 2,588 of JBLMXD010000228.1, forward strand.
ATAACCGGAGGCTCCCGCGCGGAACGCGCGCTCGGCAAAGAGCAACTCATCGTACTGCGACAGGATGAGCACCCTGACTTCCGGATGCTCAACCTGCAATGTTTTGATAAGATCGAGGGCATCGCCGCCCTTCAATCGCAGGTCAAGAATGATCAGATCGGGGTCGCATTCTTCGACGAGCCGTTTGGCATCGGTTGTACTATCTCCGACCCCGATGCAGGCGAGGTCCGGTTGGCTGTCGATTAACTGTTTCAGGCCGTCGCATAGCACTGGATGATCTTCCACTACGAGGATGTGCGACTTTCTTTCGGGGTGTGTTGTCAGGTTCATAAGATCAGAGGAACGGAATGCTGCTTTTCCAGGGGCACACGACAATGAACGATGGTCCCTCGATCGGGGCCTGGGTTCACTTCACATGAGCCACCGATGCACTGCGCACGATAGCGCATGATTCGGAGGCCCATTCCGTGGCCGTTGCTCTCGGGTTCAAAACCATGACCGTCGTCCTGGACGGTCAGCACCATATCACGATCGCCGAATGCCAGCTGTATCAGCACGTGGCGCGCAGCGCCGTGCTCGAGAGAGTTCCGCACTGCTTCCTGCGCGATCCGATAAAGCTGAGCTGATACAGGGGCGCTAATCGGCGAATAACTCCCGTTGGCTTTGACTACACTTTTGACACGACAATGTTGACTGATATCCGAGGCCAGCGACTCCAACGCCGTTTTCAAATCGCCCACGCCATCAGCGCCTTCGAGGCTGCGTGCCGTGAGTCGTGCCTGCCTGGCGGCTTCATTGGCCAGTCGCACTATTGCCGACGCTTTCTCAGCCTCGATCGGCCGACTGGGACGCAACTGTTCTTCGAGCAGCTTCGCGCTTAAAGCGATGCTGACCAATTGTTGTCCCACGCCGTCGTGCAAATCATACGCGATCCGCCGTTGTTCGTGTGCACAGCTCTCAATCACCTCGCGCTCGAGGCGTGAGCGCTCCGCGACTTCCCGCCTAAGCAATGCAGTCTTCTGCTGCCTGAGCCTTTCAAGTTCGCCCCGCTGCCGTTCAGCGAGGACTTCGGCCTCTTTTCGGTCCGTAATGTCGATACTAATTCCCGTAAGCCGCTTCGGTTTTTTGCGTTCGTCTACCTGCACACGCCCACGCGAGCACATCCAGCGCACACTGCCGTCGGCACGAACAATTCGAAACTCTGCCTGGTAATCCTTTCCGCTTTGAATTGCTTCGCTCACTGCCTTGCGGACTTTGTCGCGATCGTCCACGTGCCAGCAGGAAATCAGGTCTTCAAACGTGATCCTCCCAAATGCAGGGAAACCCAACTGGGCTCGACGCGTAGGCGTGATCCAGATTTCATTCTTTTCCAAATCCCACTCCCACATTCCGAGATCAGCTGAATCCGCAGCGAGGTTGAATTTCTGCTCGCCAATCTCCAATTCGCGCGTGAATCGCACAGCCCGCACCATGTCATTGCTCAGCTCATATCCTATCGCCCCCACGATCGCCGCATAGCTGAGGCCAAGGAAGAACGGCGCTTTGATAACTCCCCATATGACCAGGGGGGCGTGACACCCCAAAAGCACGCCGAAGATCAGACTGCCGCCGATAAGCAATGCGCGTCGCCGATTACCGCATCGCCAAACCGTGATTGTGGCGTCGATAGAAAAAATAAGCAGCAAAAGGAGACTAATCAGACTGAGCAACCCCCATGGATTCGGGACACCGACAGGCACCGACACTATCTGGCTGCCCCACGAAAAGTGGCGGATCTCTGTAATCCGGTTGAAATTAATACTTACCGGAAATATGAAATTGAGGATCAGGATTAGGGTTCGCAGGGAGTAGATGCTCCAAGCAAGCCAGGCTCGTCCGGCACGTAGATAGCGCCGGACAAAGGCAACGAAGGAAAGCGTAAGCATCCACACCGGCACATGGATCCAACGCATTAGAAGTTGGTATTGCTCCACCGAAGTCGCATTCAGCATCCATAGCTCAAATGCGGAAATAACCGCCGCTGCGACCGCGCCACAGGCAAACAGCAGATACGTCCGATTCTCCTGTTGTTGGCACCAGATCACGCCATAGAACACCGCGAGCGTGAGACACGCTCCGGTATTCAGCGACCAGATGACGGTGACCCAATTCATGGTACACACCACGGCTCTCCGTGATTCACTTTCTTCTTCGGATTTTGCGGGACGAAGTTTCAAAAAAAAGGGGGCTGGCTCTGATTGCGCCGGGGACTGATGACCATTTCCCCTTCATTACAGGGCTTGCGTTGCAATCGCCCACGTGACATCATCCGCAGCGGTGAGACGGGACCCCCCTTTTAACGACCCCAATGCTCGATTCTTGACGACGCGCTGGAGCGTCATTTTATCCTGCTCGGACTCCGCAAGTGATGAGGAGAAGGCACAGGCCGCGCTTGCCGAGCTTTGCAAGATTTACTGGCGGCCAGTTTTCGCCTTCATCTGTCGCCAGGGTCACTCCGTTCCCGACGCGCAGGATTTGACTCAGGAGTTTTTCGGAAGGGTGATCAAAGGCCGGCTGATTCAATCCGCTGATCGAAATAAGGGGAGATTTCGGTCACTTTTACTCAGAGCGTTGCAGCGCTTCCTACACGATCAGGTCGATAAGCGTCATGCGCGCAAACGCGGTGGTGATATGCATTTCGTTTCCTGGGATGATTGGATGACGGAAGCGCCGTCCCACTTGTCGCTCCCGGAGCAGGAATCTGACAACTGGTCACCGGAAAGAATTTTCGATGTACGTTGGGCCGCGACAGTGGTCGAACGCGCGCTGCGGCGACTAGGCGATGAGTGTGAAAAGCACGGCCGACGACGCGTTTTTGATGTCCTTAGCAGTTGTCTTGCTGCGGATCGGCAAGATGTGTCGTACGCAACATTTGCCAGGGTACTCGGCATTCAGGAAACAGCCGTCAAAAATCTGGTGCACCGGTTGCGTGAGCGTTATCGCGCTCTGCTCCGCGAAGAAGTTGCCGAAACAGTGAGCGGAGAAAACGAAATCGACGACGAATTGCGCTATCTCTGCGCGGCATTAAGCGCCGCGGAATAGGTTCCGACAAAAGGAGGCGTGCCTCCGAAATGCTCCGGTTGAACAATGGCGGGTGGATAGTAGCTCAATCTTAAAAAGCGCTGAATTCCCAACCGTTGGACAGCGACGACTGTCGTCGGCTCGGGACGCAAGATCCTCAATGAAAAATTCAACAACAACCTGTGAATTTAGAGTTTGCAACGGTTTGAACTCGCCCTATGATCGTTTCCCCCTTCATGATCTCGCCCGCCAGTTCCATTTCGCTGCATTTCCAGAGTGAAACGGGCAATTGCGTAAACTGCGGGTCGGCGTCGCGCATTGGTCGCGGACTTTGTCTAAAGTGCCTTCTCTCCTCGGGTATTGACGCCAACGGCAAGCATGCATTGCACGGACCGACGCTGGATGACCTTCTCGGCGAGATTCGTGGTCACGACGTAGATTGGCAGTTAGGCAACTACCAAATTCTGGAAGAAATCGGACGGGGCGGAATGGGCGTTATTTATCGGGCGCGACAACGGCATTCGCGCCGGATTGTGGCGCTTAAGCGCATTTTATCCTGCCACGCTGATTCCCAAGACACGCTAATGCGCTTCCGGCGCGAAGCCCAGGCTGCGGCGAATCTCGATCATCCCAACATTCTTCCTATCTACGAAGTAAGCGAGACGCACGAGGGACTGCCCTTCTTTAGCATGAAGTTCGCCAGCGGCGGCAGTTTACTTGAAGCGGGCCCGGCATTACGCACCGAACCGCGTCGCGCTGTTGCGCTCATGGCGAAAGTGGCGCGAGCGGTGCAATACGCGCATGATCAGGGAATCCTTCACCGCGACCTTAAGCCGGGGAACATCTTGTTGGACGGCGGTGGCGAACCGTTGATCAGCGACTTTGGATTGGCAAAGTGGCTGGAGCCGACGGGTCACGTGACCCGCACGCCGACTGTATTCGGGACACCAGGCTACATTGCGCCCGAACAAGTGAACGGGTCAGCGGGAAATCTTACACGGGCAGCTGATGTGTACAGTTTGGGGGCGGTGCTATTTGATCTCTTGACTGGCCGGCCGCCGTTTATTGGCGAGCACGCACTGAAAACCATTCAGCAGGCAACTGAAAAGCCAGCTCCGAAACTGCGCAGTCTCGCGCCAGGGCTCGACCGCGATCTGGAAACGGTTTGTGCCAAATGTTTGGAACGCGACCCACGCGCCCGTTACCGCTCAGCTAGTGAACTCGCCCACGATCTTGAACGCTGGCTGCGCGGGCATTCGATCGTCGCCCGCCCTGTTTCGCCGCCTGTGCATCTCTGGCGTTGGGTGCGGCGCAATCCGCTGGTCGCACAAATGGCTACACTTTTGCTGGCGATGGCAACTGTAGTGGGTGTGATGATTTCAAAGGCCCAGACAGAAACCCCGTTTACGGGAACCGGAATCGCAGTCTTGCCGTTTGAAAGCTTTGGTTCAGACAAGGAAAGCGCGTTTTTTGCCGCCGGCGTTTACGACGGTGTTTGGAGCAAACTGGCGAGACTGGCGAATCTGAAGGTGATCAACCACAACAGTGTTGAGAAATACCATGGCGCGCACAACACGCAGGAAATCGGACGCGCCTTGAATGTCGCGTATGTGTTAACGGGCAGTGTGCGGAGACAAGGAGCCGGCTTCCGCCTAAATGCCGAGCTCCTCGATGTGCGCAAGAATACTCGCGTGTGGGTCGAGCAATACGACCAAAATCTGAGCGACTTGTTTGCACTTCAAAGCGCGATCGCGCAGAAAATCGCAGAAGAGCTGGGAGTCGGCGTTTCGGCGGCCGAGAAAACCGAGATTCAAGGAGCGCCCACCGCGGATCTCATCTCTTACGGCACATATTTGCAGGCCAAAGACCTGCTTTACAACATCCCGCTGAGCACACGACAGAAGGAAGATTTGTTTCAAGCCGTCCAACTGCTTGATCAAACTGTGGCGCGTGACCCTTCTTTCTTCGATGCCTACTTCCAGTTAGCCGGAGCCCATGATCGAATTTATTTTGCTGGATTCGACCACACTGATGAGCGCTTAAGGCTATCCGAAACAGTAATTCAGTCGATCCAACGCCTGAAGCCCGAATCGGGAGAAACCCATTTGGCTCTTGCTCAGCATTATTACTGGGCATACCAGGATTATGACCGAGCCCGGAGGGAACTGGTCCTTGCCCGCCTGACTTTGCCCAACGAATCGCGGATCCCACTTTTGGCGGGCTACATTGATCGGCGCCAAGGTCGCTGGGAAGAGTCGCTCAAGGAAATCATGCACGCGTTGGAGTTAGACCCACAGGATTTTTCCGTGCTGCAACAAATCGCGCTTACGCAGGAGGCTTTGGGACGTTACAAAGAGATGGCTGCGACTCTTGATCGCGTGCTGGCGATAGCTCCAAAAGACGTTCCGAGCAGAGTGCGACGCGCGCTGGTCGATCTTGAGAGCCGCGCTGATCCTAAAGCTTTCTACAGCGCAATTGATGCCATTCTAGTGGAGGACCCCAACACCTCGCTCTGTTTTGTGAATCCATGGCTTTTTCTTGTCTTGCGTGCACCCGATCCGGCAGCCACTCAACGGGCATTATTCAGCATGACTGGCTGTGGATGCTTTGACGAAAACATTCCATTCCCCAGCACCTGGTGTGAGGGTCAACTTGCCAAGTGGCGCGGCAATGAGTCGGCAGCTCTAGCCGCCTTTAGCAGCGCACGAAACGAACTTAGCCAAACGGTACAGAACCAGCCCGATTATGCGGCTGCGCTTTGCGCGCTTGGCGTCATCGATGCCGTCCTCGGGAATAAAGAGGACGCCATTCGCGAAGGCGAACGCGCAGTGGAGTTGATTCCGGTGAGCAAAAACGCCATCGAGGGCGCAACGCTGGTTCGATATCTCGCCGTGATTTACGCGTGGACTGGGGAAAAAGATCGCGCTATCCAACGACTAGCTGAGACTACCTACCTGCCCGGGAGTCACATTAGCTACGGCTATTTGCGCCTGCATCCACTGTGGCGCCCGCTACAAGGCGATCCACGGTTTGAAACGATTGTCGCCTCCCTGGCGCACAAGTAATTCGCTACGCAGGCAACACGCATGCGCTAGTCGCCCCAGGTTAGTTCTGTTTTACCCAGCACTCGAATGGTCTGACTATTGAGGTTGCTTTAGCTTGAGTTAGATATCGACAAATCGCACTCCTTGCGTCTTCAAAGACGCAACGCTTTGCGCGAACTCGTACTTCGAATCTACCGTATTTCACAAATTGTGACCGTACAGCCTCTGTCTTTGTCCTTGACAGTTACCTACGACGCTTGTAAGCCCCCGTTTATGAAACACATCCACGGGAACACTACTGTACGCATGGTCACGGCATTGCTGGTTACTGTCGCTGTCATCGCCCTTAGCAGCTTCGCTACGCATGCGCCGGCACAGAATCAAAGCTGGCTGACGTTAAAGAGCATCCGAACGGACAAAGCTACAACGTTCTACGCCAACAATCGCGGCGATTGCGCCTGGTTTGTTGAGATGGTCCTCCCAACCGACCACTACGCCGGCAATCGCGGAAATTGCGCCTGGTTTGTTGAGATGGTCCTCCCAACCGGCGATAGCAAGCTGATGACTGAGAACTTGAATTCGGTCGCAGCGACGCTTTGATTCTGCTGATCTAGCCTACGGAAGAGAGTGCCAGTCTCGATGTCGAGACTGGCCGTATTGCGCACCGAATTGGTGTCCACGTCTGATTACATTCTGGCTCAACTATAGGTTCCTCCCGCTCCGTTTCATGAGATGCGTTTCAAGCGAGTTCACGCAGCGTGGTTTGGAATACATTTCTTTCTAGTAACAGCAGTTTGCCTTGCGGGGATATTTTGGTTGGTAGCGCAAGGGTCGACAATTTTGCCTTCAGTTTTGGACGCGTACGCGCGTAAGGCTGAACTGGTTGCGACCTGGTGTCTGGGAAAAGAGGCCAGTGCTTCAAATCCGATCCGGCAATCCATCGCAACCTATCTGCATGCAGTTGGTATCCAGGCGGGTTACAGCTTTTTTGCTCCCAACGTGCCAAGCCCCCATAGATTGACCCTGGAGCTTTTTTACGAAGATGGACACGTACGATACGAGTCGCCACGCGTGCGCAGCAAAGCCGCTGCGCTGCGCCTGGAGAGTTTGTTGGACAAATTGCCCGAGGAACGTTACGAGCCGATCCGAGAGGTAGTCCTTAAAATGCTCGCCCTTTCCGTCTGGCGGGAGCACCCGGATGTAAAAAGGGTTCGAGCAACCTTCGAAACTGTTCATCTACCAGACCTCACCGAGTTCGAGCATGGGAAAGCGGAAACGCTTGAACCTTTGTTCAGTTTCGACTTCAGTCTGCGCCCGGAAGACCAGCACTAGCCTTTCATCAAGTGTCCTCCCTCACTTTGTATGCGGAAACCAATGTGGAGCTAAATTCGCTGCATAGAGCCTGGCAGCGTTTTCTTAGCTTCCTATTTCCATATGAAAGCGACACGTGGCTGACGGTGTTTCGTGTCGGTTTGGGTCTGCAAGTTACTCTCTATACACTGTTCTTAAGAAGCGACTGGCATTATCTATTCGCCAGCAGTGGTAAAGGTCTTGTTGGGCGCGAACTGGGCGAAGCTGTTAGCTCTTTCGATAGTCCGTTGATTCCGAGGTTCGGATGGCTGATCGCAGCCGGTCGCAACCTTAATATGAGCGAGGAGACAGTGCTTACTGTTGCATGGGTGTGCTTATTGTCCGCCGGCTGTCTTTTGTTGTTGGGGCTATTGTCCCGACCAGCAGCGATTATCGCGTGGTTTGTCCATCTATGTGCTGCCGAAAGTGGAGGCTTACTAGCCTATGGCGCGGACAACATTATGACTACGGCGCTGTTCTACCTGATGTTGTCTCCGCTGCCTGACTGTTATTCCTTCGATCATTGGGTAACCAGACCCAAATTAAAAAGTCCACAGGCTTTAGGTTTCTGGCGACGAGTGCTGCAGGTGCATCTCTGTTTTGTTTACTTCATCGGCGGACTGGCAAAGTGTCTTGGTAGCGGTTGGTGGGACGGCTCGAATCTTTGGCACTCGCTGATCCGCCCGCCCTTCAACCTTGTTCCACCTGACGCCTTAATTCGATTCAAATATGCTTTGCCGATCCTGGGCATTTCGATCTGTCTGCTTGAAGTGAGTTATCCAGTTTTCATCTGGTTGAGAAGAACGCGTTGGATTTGGCTTGTTTGTATTCTGGCGATGCACGCCGCGATAGGATTACTAATGGGACTGTATTTCTTCGCGTTCGTCATGATCGTCTTGAACCTGGCGGCCTTTGGCGTTCCCATTGCCATGGGGAAAGCTCCTGCGACTTCCGGACACGACCAGTAAGAGAATAGATATGGAAGTGCAGCGACCATGTTCGGACCCTATAAAGCCGCTTCGAGTCTTGACATGCGGCACGGAATCGGCGCAACATCGGAGAGTTAACCGCCTCGGATATGAATGCGACACTTGTGTCTAGAAATGTTTTGCTCTACGCAGCCGCACTGCTGATCACAAGCTGTGGCACCGCGACGTTCAGTAAATCGGGAAGCGATGCCACGATCGAAAGCCTGCGTAACTTTGAACTGGCGTTCATCGATCAATTCGCCGTGCCTCACAAGAAATTCAACGCCGCCGCGTTCGACGCTCAGGTAAACGAAGGCAACGCGAAATTTCAGCAGGCCATCGCCGATGAAAAGTTTACTGCGCGCCGCCCAGTGCTAGTCGACCTGAAGGCGCAGTTCGACGCCGACGCAGCGCATCTGCGAAGTAAGGCCAACCGCGGCAAGATTACACCGGCCTTGGCGAGCGAGATGAAAAAGGATGTCAACAAGATCTACGATCATGCCCTCGGCCGATAAGAAAAAGCGGAAGAAAACTTCGAAGAAAAAGTCGGAACTCGCCTCTGCCCTCGACCAGGTTACCGATGAATCGGTGGCAGCGTCCATGAAAGAATTCGAAGATCTTCTCGCCGAGGCAAAAGGCGACACGTCGCAACTCGTCCGGCAAAATGCAGAGGAACTGGAACGGCGCCTTGTTCTTGTAAAGAAAAGGAAACTCGACAAGGACGACTTCGATTTTTTCGTGGAAAATCAGAAACGCGATCTGCTGGTCTTTATCGATAGCCAGCCGGCGCAAGCGCAGGAACGCGCTGAGAAACTGACGTTACATATTCTGGAAATAGCTGCGACAAAGGTTGTGCCTATCTTGATTGCAATGATCTAGCGCTGGAGCCGGACTTAGTTGTCGTGTCCGCAGTCCTCAGCGGATTTAGATTAAGAGAACCGCGCACAGGTGGCTACAGTGCGGTCCACATCATTCTCGTGAGCGGAAACGCTTCATGAGCTCGTGCAAGCGATCGTGTGGCAACGCTTCGATAGAATGATTATCGCGGCCGGTCATGGAATGGTTGTCCACCAAGGCGTTGACCACGGCCTCTTCGGTCGCTTGCACCACACCTGCAAAAAGCGGATCCAACAAATCGTTGGGAATTGTTTCCACGCTATGTGTGATTTGATTCGGATTGGCGACGTTAGGATTCGCGGTTGAAAAAGCGATGAACAAGTCGCCGGAGCCGTTGCCTGAAATGGTTCCCGTTCGCGCCAGCCCGAGCGATACGCGCCGCGCAAGCCGTTTTAATTGGTTCGGCAACAAAGGCGCGTTGGTTGCAACAACGGCGATACATGAGCCGCTCTCTTGTTTGTAAACTTCACCGGGAATTTCTTTGCCTATTGGCACGCCTGCGATCACGAGTTGCGAACGACGACCAAAGTTTGCCTGCAAAAATACGCCCACGACAAAATCTCGCGACGCAGCGTCCTTCGAGGTACGGATGCTGACTTGGCGTGAGGCTGTTCCGTTCCCACCTTTGAATTCGTAACAGATCATTCCGGTGCCGCCGCCGACGCTCCCCTCCTCCACTGCGCCACCGTGCGCGGTATCCAGCGCGTGAAAAACATCCTCTGGTTTCACGTGAAATCCGTTGATGTCGTTAAGCCAACCGTCCCAGGTTTCGGCCACAACCGGCAAACTCCACCAGTATCCGGTGGCGTCCGCCGCGCCGTGTTTTATTCGCCAGGCAATCACGGCGTCGCGCGCGACACCGACGCTGTGTGTGTTTGTAATCACGATTGGTCCTTCGAGGAACCCACTCTCGTCGAGCCACGCCGTGCCGGTCATTTCACCGTTGCCATTTTGGCTGAAATAGCCGGCGTAAACAGGATCGTTAAGAGAATCGTGCCCGCGAGGAATGATTGCTGTCACACCTGTGCGCACAGGCCCTTTGCCCACTGCAAGTTTTCCTTCGCCACTAATCAGCGTTGAATAACCCACCTCCACACCTGGGACATCCGTAATCGAGTTCAGTTTTCCCGGAGTGCCATCAAATGGAACGCCGAGATCGCGCGCGCGAATTTGTTTTGTCTCGATTGGAGGTCTTACCGACGGCGGTGATTTAACCGGCTCGCGCGCGGAAAGCTCGAGTCCGAGCAAGATTGTTAGGACGAAAACAGCGCAGGTATGTTTTTGCATGAATAGAACGTTCATTTACGCTAATCAGTCGAGCTCGAAAAGGAGGCTTTGCTTTGAATCGAAACTGGCGGGGCCATTTCATGCTTCTAATCGCTCTGGTGTGTTGAGCAACGCGAAACATCTCAGATCGCTTCTTGCCAGAAAACTGGGGAAAAATCAGACATTCTTCGCTTCGCCCAGAATGACATTTTTGAGAATCCTTTTAGATTAGCCGCGTGAGCTACGAGGTTTTCGCCAGAAAATATCGCCCACAGACTTTCGATGATTTAGTCGGGCAAACGCATGTCTCGCGCACGCTGAAGAATGCGGTGGCACAGAATCGCCTCGCCCATGCCTATCTCTTTGTCGGGCCGCGGGGGGTTGGCAAAACGTCCACCGCGCGAATTCTGGCGAAATCGCTCAACTGCATCAAAGGACCGACAGTCACGCCGTGTGGGGTCTGCGACAACTGCCGCGAGATTGCCGGGGGCAACAGCCTGGACGTGATCGAGATCGACGGAGCCAGTAATAACAGCGTCGAAGACGTTCGGCAACTGCGTGAGAATGTCCGGTATGCTCCCGCCAAAGGCCGTTACAAGATCTATCTGATCGACGAAGTCCATATGCTTTCGTCGGCTGCGTTCAACGCCCTTTTGAAAACGTTGGAAGAGCCGCCGGAGCACGTAAAATTCATTTTTGCGACAACCGAGCCGCAGAAAGTTCTTGCCACAATTCTCAGTCGCTGTCAGCGGTTCGATCTTCATCGTATTCCCGCGAACCTGATCGCGGAGCACCTGCAGCTCATCGCGAAGAAAGAGAAGATCGCCCTGCAACCTGCCGCTACGCACGCCATTGCGCGCGGCGCGGAGGGTGGCCTTCGCGACGCGGAATCGATGCTCGATCAACTGGTCGCGTTTTGCGGAGAAAAAATCAGCGAAAGCGATGTGCTCGATGTTTTTGGATTCACCAGCGGACAGACAGTGGTCGATCTCACTGGATGCATCTTGCGCAGCAAAACGCCTGAAGCGATCGATCTGCTTCATCGGCAAAGCGAAAACGGGAAAGACATGATGCGGCTCATGGCTGACCTGATCGCATATCTACGCGATCTGCTTGTGTTGAAGGCAAAGCCCGACGCGTTAAACGAGGATGTTGATCCCGGAGTGCGAAAATCGCTCGCCGAGCAGGCAGAACTGATTTCCACGGATCGTTTGCTCGAGTTGATCGATCAGTTTGCCGTCGCAGAAGGGCGAATGAAATGGGCTCCGAATAAAAAGCTTCATTTCGAGGTTGCGATCATCAAAGCAATCCAGAGTCTGGGACAAGCGACGCTCGATGAGGTGATCGAAAAACTCGGCGAGCTTCGCGACGGTGGCAGAGTCCGACCTGTAGCCGGCGCCGGTGATGCCGGGCCACGGAACAAATCCCATTCTCCAGAGGCCGGGATCACCCCACCCGGCTACAAGTCTAAAACAGCCGGGGTCAACGCCCCCAGCCACAGCGCTCCGCGTACGGCTGAAGAAGCACCCGCAGTCGAGCCTCAAAAACTATGGGACAGCGTTCTTGCAAAAATTCCGTCACCAAAGGCTTTCGTGCGAAACTCGGCTTTAGCAGCCCACGTTCTTGGAATCGAAGGACGCAATTTTAAGCTCGGTTTTTCAACTGCTGACAAAGCCATGATGGACATAATGAGCACCCAAGCGAATCGCAAACTGGTTGAGACGCTGCTGCATGAAATCTCCGGAAAGGATTGGACTTTGAAGCTGACAGTGAACGAAGAACTCGCTTCCAAAAGCGCAGTCGTCGCGGAAACTCCACCTTCTCATGAGTTGAAGAGCGATCCGCTCATCAACGAAGCGATTGAGCTGTTCAATGCACGAATCACATCTTGATGAAGGGTATTGACACAAAACATGGTTACGACGGTTACAAACTCGATTTACCATTGTAACTCTTTTAACTTCACTCCGACGTTAGTCCCATGAACCTCAACAAATTGATGAAACAGGCGCAGAAAATGCAGGAGCAAATGGCCAAAACCCAGGCCGAGCTCGAGCAGAAAACTGTCGAAGTAAGCGCCGGCGGCGGGAAAGTAAAAGTGACAGCGAACGGTGCAGGCGACGTCATCGCGATCAAGATCGACAAGGAGGTTGTCGATCCAAACGACGTCGAGTTTCTCGAGGAGATGGTTCTGAACGCCGTCAGGCAAGCCATTGAGCAGGGCA